>CAZKAW010000006.1:12266-19799 GCA_964551255.1 uncultured Gammaproteobacteria bacterium | reverse complement strand
AATTTTGGCCTCAAAGCTGTGGATTTCGGGGGCAGGTTTTCCAGCGCTCTGTCCACCAGAGGAACTTATGTTAAAAGCTCATTTAATAAAGCTGTTTTTATTTTCCTGGGAGCATTCCTGTTATTTGCCTTATTTGCAGGCCTTCTGGGAACGCTTAACCCCAGTGGTATACCAACAAGTACATCAACCCTAAAAGGAAGTGCTTGTGATGTTTCAGGATTTGATTTGTTTGATTCTAACGCAGTGTCCGATGATATTTTAAATAAATTCATAGAGAAAGAAAGAAATTCATCCTGGGTTGTAAAAGGCTCAAACCAGGATAATCTTTTTGTGGAGAGGGCTAAGTTTATCAGAGATACGGCAAAATCAGCGGGCTTAAACCCGGCTCTATTCTTAGCTTTTTGGAGATCTGAATCAGGTTATTCAAATGATCGATTTACAAGAGGGAAAGATTTAGGTTGCAGGCCTACAGGTCCTGGTAGTGAACAAATAACTACCTTTGAAGAAAGCGTTTTATGTGCAGTAGGAACAAGATCTACAGGTAAGACTTATGAGCCATCATATACCACCAGATGTTTACTGAGCCGTGATGCTAATAGTTCTTTTTGCCAAGTTATAAAAGCTTCGGCAGGGAAGGAAGGTTTCACGCTGCCCATTAACTCATTGGATTCTTATTTAAAAGCATATGGACCTCTCTCTGCTGATCCAAATAATATAAATACCCATAGAACTGTAAAACAGGTTATTTCTGATATGGGACTGGGAAAGTGTACACAAGCTCCTGTTGTAATAGGAGGTGGGGGGGCACCAACTCTTTGTTCTGGAAATCCCGTATCATTTTCTAATGTAACAAAAAAGTTATTACCCCTACCAAATGAGAAAACAGCCTGCAGCCAATCTGTAACAGGAGCTTGCGGTAGACCTGGTAAATGCGTCGAAAAACCCACTCGCATAGTACTACATACAACAGGGGGAGGTGCTATGGCAAATGATATATACAATTATTTTGCCAACTCGCCGGATGGGAGGGGGGTTGGATCCCATTTCGTTATTGGAAAAGATGGGGAAACCTTACAATTAGTCGAGATGCTGGATGAAAAAGCAGAGGTAGCATACGCTGTAGCAGGTTATTCAGATCATATCTCAATTGAAATAGTTCACAGCGGTGTTTACGGAAGCAAAAATGAAGTACCCCCAGCTCAGTATCAAGCTACTCTGAACTTGGTTCGGGCTTTAATGAGCCAATATAAAATTCCTATTGGAAACTTAGACTATGATTGGAGGGCCCCTAATGATGCACCAACTTCACAAGCTACCTCGGGGGTGTACGGTCATTATCAGTTAAATCCTCAAAGCAGAGGAGATCCCGGGAGCGGACTTCAAAGAGATATAAAAAATGAATTGAGGTAGAATGAAAATATGTTAAATCTATTTAGTAAACCTACACTTTTATTAATACTGGCTCTCATGGCTGGTATAATTATACTGGTTGCGATAAGAATATTTTTTTCAGACAAACCACCTTCTTCTCCGCCGCCTGTAATTTATCAGGATCCAGCGGATAGATCTAAATCGTTTGACAGTTTTAAGCCAAGCGAAATGAATTATCCGGAGGCAAAACCACAACAGTATCGATCTGAGGCACCAGGAATGGGAATGCTGATTATCACCTCAGAGCCTGAGGGGACAAGGGTTTTAATAGACTCTTCTGAGGAAGAAATTCCAATAAACAATATTGTTAATCCTATTAACATAACTCCCTTTAAAGTTACCTCTATCCCCGTAGGCGGACATTATATTTTTGCTGCAAAAGAAGGCTATAATTTTACGGAGACGGACTTTGCCATTAAAGAAAACGAAGTTACCAGAGTACACCTTAAACTTATTCCGGAAGAAAGGGTAGGCTATTAAAGCAAGGGCCAACAAATGCCGAGATATAAAATTGTTTTGGGGATTGTTTTAATGATCTTGGGGGGGGGATTTTTATTTAAAGATGTTTTCCTTCCCAGAGATAAACCTGTGGATACAGGATCGCAACCTCCATCTCAATCTGACAAGCCTCAGATTATTTCCACCAAGCCTGAACCCTTGGAAGAGGCTATTGTAGCTGCCGATCAAGTTATAGAAATTACCTTTAACAGGCCATTGGAGAATGTGGGGGAGTTTAAGGTCAGGATTGAACCTGAGGTTGAATATAAACTGGAATTGTCCGGAGACAGAAAGACAGCCAAAATTATTCCCATAAAACCTTTAGAATTAAGTACCACTTATACCATTTTTATCGGTCCTGACACCAAGTTTGACGGGGTGGGTAACTGGGGACAGGATAAGATTTTCCATATCCAAACCATTAAATACCGTGGTATTTAAGAGAGTCTGACCGGCATGATGATGTATTCCAACCCCTCCTCACCCACAGGTTTAATTAAACAAGCAGACAGCGGGCCGGAAAACTCCATACTAAGCTGAGAGGTGGGAATATTGGAAACTGCATCTAATAAGAATTTGGCATTAAAGGCTATCTGTAGACTCTCCCCTTCTGCTTGCCCTTCCACTTCGTTTTCCTGGCTGCCTAATTCTTTGGCAGAAGATTTTAAATTCAGTCCGTTTTTCCCGGTAGTAAGAATTACAATATTGGCTTCATTTTTGGCAAAAACAACTGCCAGTTTGATGGCTTTTGAAAGTTCATCCTTTTCCAAAAGAACCCTGCTAACCAGCTGTGCAGGGATAATTTTCCCCCAAGCCGGGAATTGTCCCTCTATCAACCGGGAGGAAACAATGGTGGTACCCAAGGTAAATACCGCCTGGTTTTGGCTGTCTGAGGCGGCAATGATGACCGAGTCCACCTCTTGTTCTGAGATAATCCGCAGTACCTCTTCAAAAGTTCTTTTGGGAATCAGGCTTTTGAAAGTAGTGGTTCCTTTGGGCAAGCTGACCTGCCTGTGAGCCAGTCTGAACCCGTCTGTGGCCACAAAATCCAATCTTGAGTCTTTAACTTCTGTTAAAATCCCGGTCAAAACCGGCCTGCCTTCATCTACGGCCGCAGCAAACAAAATCTGGGAAGAAGCTAGAAAGACCTCTTTGGGAAAGGAGACACCACCCTCAGCAGAAACCGGGATGGCGGGAAACTCTTGAGTGGAAATACCATTAACAGAAGCCTTAAACTTACCTGACTCCACAGTTAAGATTTCAGCCTCGCAAGACAAAGTCAGTTCGGTTTGTCCTAAGCCTGAAACCAGTTCCACTAGAGTTTTGGCCGGAACAGTAATCTCTCCCGGCCGGGCCACCGCCACGGATAAGTATTTAATCACTCCCACCTCTAAATTAGTGGCAGCAACTTTCAGTCTCTTCCCCTCAGCAGAAAGCAGGATGTTATCCAAAACCGGCAAAGTAGACCTTACTCCCACCGAACGGGAAACTGCTTGTAAACCCGGTAGCAGATCCTGCTGTAAAATGGAAAATTTCATCTTTCTTCTTTTCTGGCAGTTACGAAACGCTGGATTTCATCTTCAGTCACCTTAATCAGCCTAAAATTCACTCTTCCTGCCGCAATAAGGTTTTTAATGTGTTTTTCCTCTTCTGTCAAGAGGTGAGATATTCCTGATTTTACTTCAATAAAGTCAATTCTGTCCCTGTTTTTAATACCGATAAAATCAACAGGATGGCCCAAAGGGATGATCCGGTCATAATCATAACGCAATTCCGCATAGGTTAGAAGTTCTGCCATGCGCCCTTTATGGGGGTTAATAGATCCCTGTAATACCTGCAAAACTTTGGCCGGCAGATCCTGAACCCCTCTGTAAAGCTCTATCAAGTCAGAAGGGATATCCTGAGGTTTTCTGTTATGAAGTCTACCTAAAAGATAAGCTATAATGATTGTAGCTAATATGAAGATAATAATTGTCCAGTTAATACCTGACATATTTTTTTAAGAAGTTATCAACAAAGCAGACTAGATTATACTCTATATTTTAAAACAATAGTTATATTAATATGCTGTGTGGATTTGTGGAAAGCAGTAAAATTAAGCTTCGCTTTTTGGAGAAACTTCGCCTTAATAAGTTGTGGACTGCCGGTGGATAACTCTACTTTCTTTGTGGATAAGTTGTTGATAATTAAGCAAGTTTTTGTTTAACTTCAATGAAAATTTTTTGTACCTCCCTATTAGTGGCAATTAATCTTCTGACTTTGTCCCGTCCATGCATCACAGTAGTGTGATCCCTTCCTCCCAGTATTTGCCCGATCTTTTCGACAGTTAATTTCAACTCTTCCGATAAAAGATACATAGCCAGGTGGCGGGGCAAAACCAGCTCTTTTTGTCTTTTGGGGCCGGCCAGATCCTTGTTTGTCAAATTAAAATAATCACAAATTGCAGATAAAACCGTTTTTGGCTCAATATGAAGAGTTTTCTTGGGCGAGTTTGATAGTAGCGGGCCGATGTTTTCAGCGGTTGGGGGAAGGTTTTTTAACTTAAGCAGCTGCAGGATTTGCATCAGTCTTCCTTCCAGCTCTCTGATATTGGATTCTAAAGATGAGGCCAAAAGCCTTAAGGATTCTTCAGGCAAAATGTCCCCCCTTTCCAGGCATTTGGCCTTAAGAATAGCCACTCTGGTGTCAAAATCAGGCGGTTGAATATCTACCATTAAGCCTCCGGCAAAGCGGGATTTAAGGCGGTCTTCCATCTTGGCAATTTCCTGGGGAGGACGGTCAGAGGTAATAACCATCTGGGAGTTTTTACCCTGAAGCTCATTGAAGGTGTGGAAAAATTCTTCCTGCGTTCCCTCCCGGCCGGAGAAAAACTGGATGTCATCAATCAGTAAAATGTTTGCCAGGCGGTATTTTCTTCTTAAATCCGCCATTTTGTGGGTTTGGATTGCTTCCACATAATCATTCATAAACTTCTCCGAGGAACAGTAGTTGACTTTAGAATCGGGTTTTTTGGACAAGATGGTATTGCCAATCCCCAGCATCAGATGGGTTTTGCCTACCCCTGTTCCCCCATACAAAAATAAGGGGTTATAGGCAGTGCCCGGATTTTGAATAACAGCCAGGGCTGCAGCGTAAGCAACATTGTTGGAAGGACCCACGACAAAGTTTTCCAAGGTGTATTTGGGATTTAACACTGAGACACTGGGTTGCAGGTGGGGCTGGAAAAAATCCTCCTCAATCTTTTCCTCTGCTTCAACTTCTTTGACAATAAATTCGACCAGAACCCTTTCTCCTAAAAGTTTTTCAAAAGTTGTCTCAATCAGAGGTTTGTGCCTCTGGCTTAACGTTTCTTTTATGAAAGCATGAGGGGCAGAGAGGATAATTTTATTCCCGGCGATTTCTTCTAAGGAGACTTTTAAAAACCAGGCTTTAAAATTAGCAGGACTGACTTGAGTCTTAATGCTTTCTAAAAATTTGTGCCATAATCTTAAATTATCCATGGTTTGATAAACTCACCCGATTGTGTATAAGTTATCCACAATTTAATCCACAAAGATAAAACAGGCAATATAGAGAAACTATAAATTAGTAGATCAAGTATAATGAAACTGGTGTTTAAATTTAATTACGCAAAGAAAATTGGAAGATTTAAGCAAACAGTTGCTACCTCGGTAAGGCTTCTCGGGCTTTTATGGACACAAGACAAATGGTTGCTTTTAGCAAATGCGCTGGCAGTAACCATTCCGGCCCTAACTCCCTTTGCCTTTGCTTTTATATTTAAGCTTTTGATTGACCAGGTAGTTTTGTCCGTTTCCTTAGAAAGTGTGGAACTTAACAAATTTATTCTTCTTTTTATTTTGGGCTTTGCGGTTTACACAATTCAGTCGCTAGCCTTTTCAACACAGGACTATTTTCACAGGCTTTTGTATACAAAGATTCCCATATCTTTATACCAAATTGTTTTATCAAAGGTCTCAAGCCTGGATGTGGCTTACTTTGAAGACAGTAAATTTAAAAATACTCTGGAAAAAGTAAGAGATTCATATGTCTGGCGTCCGCTGAATTTGATGGAATATTTGCTGTTTGGCTTTCAGAGTTTAATTCAGGTTATATTTGCCGTAGTTGTAATTGCAACACTTGCCCCCTTTCTTATAGCGGTTATTCTGGTTGTGGCCATTCCCGAGCTTATCAGCCGTATTAAAGAATCTGAGCTTTCATGGGGTATATGGGATGCCCAAAGCCCTTTTAGAAAAAAGTTTTGGTATATATCTAATCTTTTACAGGAAAGAAATTCCGTTTTAGAAATGAAACTCTTTGGTTTGCCAAAAAGATTTTTATCAGAATTTAGAAGCATGCAGGAAAAAATTTATCAGGATAACAAGAGGTTGGCTACAAAATACTTAGGTTTTAACTCAGCCTTTAATATTTTAGGCGGATTGACCTTTATTGCTGTTCTGCTCTTTATAGTGATTGAGGCTTTAGCAAAACGGATTACCATTGGTGATATCAGCTACTACACCTCTGTTGTAACTAATCTGCAGAATGGGATTGGGGGGCTTTTTAGAAATTTAGTCAGAATCTTTAGTGAAAGTTTGTATACGGCCTCCATTTTTGAGGTTTTGGATGCATCCCCGAAGATAAAACAACAGGTTAGACCCCGAAGACTGAGGTTTATAAAACCCCCGCTAATTGAATTCAAAAATGTGTCTTTTGCCTACCCCGGAAGTCACAAAGAAGTACTTAAAGATTTTAATCTGACCATAAATCCCGAGGAAAAGATAGCGTTGGTTGGAGAGAACGGTTCGGGCAAAACGACCATAATTAAGCTTCTTTGCCGTTTCTATGATGTAGATAAGGGAGAGATACTGGTTAACAGTGTTAATTTAAAGGAACTTGATTTAAATGACTGGTACAATACGCTTGGCGTACTTTTTCAGGATTTTGTCAGATATGAATACAGGGTTTGGGAAAATATTCACTTTGGGAAAATAGGCGAAAAAGAAAATATTAAAAGGGTTGTTGATGCCGCAGTTTCTTCGGGAGCAGACCCGATGATTAAAAAATTAGAGCATGGTTATAATCAGATGCTCGGTAGAACCTTTGAGGGAGGTACGGAGTTATCAATTGGGCAATGGCAAAAGATGGCACTGGCCAGAGGATTTTTTAGAAATGCTCCTGTTCTGATTTTGGATGAACCGACAGCCTCGATAGATGCTAAGGCTGAAACAGAGATTTTCAATCGGGTGGAAAGATTATCCAAAGATAAAACAGTGATAATAATCTCTCACCGTTTTTCTACAGTCAGAAACGCGGACAAGATTTATATCATTGATGAAGGTAAAATTGTTGAGTCCGGAAGTCATAAACAGTTAATGGGGTTAAATGGTCAATATGCAACTTTGTTCAACCTCCAAGCGAAGGGATATCGGTAGAGCGGGCAAGCTTCCTCGTAAATTCACCCTTATGTGGGTACCCCCTTTTGATAGATACCTTGCGCTCTGGGGATACAGATAGGTATTGATGTTCCAAAGGGCAAGAAAGTTAAATTTTTTGGTATAGGTGGTAAAGAACTGACAGCTTATACGCACCAGATAAAATTAAATC
>CAZKAW010000006.1:0-12256 GCA_964551255.1 uncultured Gammaproteobacteria bacterium | reverse complement strand
CTGTATCCTAGTATCATTTGAGACGGAAGCTGATTTTAGTTTTGAGCAGGATATCCCGCTTTTAGGTAGAGATGGTTTCTTTAATCTTTTCCAGAAAATAATTTTTGATGAAAATTTCCACCAACTGCAAATTATTCTAAAAAACGAATCCTAGTTTATCTTTTATATTTGGTAGTTATATAATGATTCTATGGATGCAGAAGAATACAGGAAGCAGTTAGAACTTAATATTTTAAAAATTATTGAGGAGAAGTTAAGGAATGGCCAGATGGATGCTAGCCGTGCCAAAGCAATTGCCAGGATGGTCTTAGATAAACTCCACCCTCCCCTAACTTTGGAGCAAATTCATACCATAGCCCCCATCCTAGATGACCATTTTCAGGAATTAACACAAGCAGTTTTACCAATTATTAATGACCATGAAGAAGAGGTGAAAAAAGTTGTCTCAGAACATGCGGAAAAACTAATTAAATCAGGCAAGCTTCAAGAAGCAACAACTGTTTTAAAGCAGGCTAATGATAACCAAGTAAAGGTATAAACTATGGTTGGATTACCGTCACCAGATATACAAATAACGCCTACTTCCGAACAACCAGCTCCTCAAAAGGCGGAATCTAAGCCTATTACTCAACTAGCTAAAGAAATGTGGCAGGGTCTTAGGGCAAGATTAAGTAGACCAAGTCCCAATCCTGATGAAGCTTTGAGAGAAATTTCTACATTTCCAGCACCCGAAGAAGTATTAACAAGTCCCCCCCCGCGACTATTAATAGAAAAACCAGCTATCCGTGAGTTTTCTAGATCTACCCCCCAGGGGCGTAAAACAAGAAGTAATACCGCTCAAGATATTTTGAGATTAAGAGCCGAAGCAGCAGAAGCTCAAGTACAGGAAACCGATCTCCTAACCAGTAGCAGACAGATGATTCAACAAAGCTCAGAAAGAGTGGAGGTAGAAATAGCTGAGACGGAAGATCAAGTTTTAGCCTTAAGAGCTGATTTAGCTGAGCGTTCGACTTCTTGGCTCGCTAAAGCAAGGGCCTTGGTGAGCAGAGACTTCCGAGAAGAAACAGCAGCGATAGCTAAGTCACTGCCAACACAAGAAGAGCGTTTAGAGATGAAACAAGGCATAGCAAAACTTGTGCAAGAGCGAAATCGTGCAGAATTAGAACGTCTAGAAAGACAATTCCAAGAACTTTCAGAATGGTATAGAAGAAACCCGGCTGGTAAAGAGACTTTACAAAAATTCTACTCCGAACAAGGGAAGCTTTTGGGGATACATCAACAAAATATAGAAATCCAAAAACGAAAAGCTGAACTTGAAAGATATAAACAGGAACATGGAACTGTTCCAGAGGTGGCGCAGAAATACGGTGTTTATGCTGTACATGGTATTACTCTTGGCCCAGGAGGAACAAATAATGAGGTATTAGCACATAATGCAAGCTGGAAAGATAAATTAATGGTTATAGTTTCCGCACAACCACCTCTATCAGTTTCCGTATTTAAAGAAGGGGGCGGTCCGCAACAGTTGTGGGGAGGAGGAGTTGGAGTAATAATAAAAGAAGGTATTATAGTTGATGCCGGAGGTGGAGATATATTATCTGCATCAACGAGTATTCGAGAAAAGAAAGCTGTTAATCCAGCGTATGATATTGAAATATATCAAAGAAATTTAGATGCTGCCTTAAGTAAAAACAATACTTTAGGGGGTTATAATGAGGTAATCCTTGAATTCGGATCAAAACCAGCGGCAGTCTATATTAACTTAGATCAAAAAGGTAATACTATCTTTGACGATAGAGGTATGCAATTTAAAGATCCGTGGAGAGATGTTGATAATCGTACCGGAAGGGGTCATTTTTTTGGTCTCCTTGAGAGATTGAGTTATGATGAGATTTTTGAGACTGCAGAATTTGTGGGTCTTCCGGTTGTGGTAATCAAAGAAGGAGTCGTTTATGAATCTTCACTTAATCAAAATGGCGGTCTGGTTGTAGGGAAATCTCTGTCTCCAAGTGAGGTTACCTTAATGCCAGCAGCCACTCCAAGTAAAAATTTGCCGGAGATACAAAGAAAAGCAAATTCTGTACTGAAAACCCTTGTTGCTGCCTAGGCTTTAATGTAATTCAGGCTAAATAGCATTTCACTTTATTTACATGTTGTAGCCAAAGGTGTAAAATTAAGCTACCATGGGAATGACGCAAGTTGCTTTAGATGACAGTTTGCTTTTGGGAACTTTTACCCTGGGGGCATTAGGTTTGACACTTGATTCTTTAAAGAGAAAATTATATAAAGCTCTTTTGAGAATGTAATACTATGCCAAAGAGGACTTACCAGCCGAAAAAATTAAAAAGGGTTAGAAAGCATGGTTTCAGGGAAAGGATGTCTACCTCCGGGGGAAGAAAGGTCTTAAAAAGAAGAAGGGCCGAGGGCCGGGCCAGGCTGACAGTTTAATGCTTCCAAAATCCCGACGACTTAATCTTAAAAAAGACTTTAAGTGGGTGGCTTCCGGTAAAAGAATAGATACTAAATTTCTAAAAATTTTCTATAGATATGGAGAAAACAAAACAGCAAGAGTCGGTATAGCTGTCTCCTCTCAAACTTTTAAAAAAGCCCATGAACGCAACAGGGCAAGACGACTTGTTGCTGAAGCTTTCCATAATACATACCACTTACTACCGAATACTATTAATATAATAGCTCTTCCCAAAGAGAGGGTGATTGAGGTAAAATCCAATGATGTGGCAAAAGAATTGGAGAAAATATTAACAGATGAAAAAATTATTAATTAGCCTAATTAATTTTTACCAGGCCTTTCTCTCATTTGATAGAGGAATATTAGCTATTTTTGCTCCCGGTGGAACTTGCAGGTATGAAATCAGCTGCTCAGAATATACCAAAAATGCTATCAGGGATTTCGGGGCTGTCAGGGGAATAATTTTAGGGATTAAAAGAATCGGCAGGTGCAGATGAGCGGTATTGGAGATATTTTTAATTTAATTTTTTTGGGGCCGGTGATTAATCTATTGGTATTAATTTACCGGGGTTTACAGGCTCTTGGTATTGCAGGTGCTTTAGGTTTATCCATTGTGATTTTAACTGTGGTAATCAGGGTGTTGGTTTGGCCATTTATGACCAGTCAGATTAAATCGGTAAAAAAAATGGCTGATTTAAAACCTCACCTGGATGCTTTAAAAGCAAAACACAAGGCTGATAAACAGGCTTTGGCCCAAGCCCAAATGGCTTTATATAAAGAGCATGGGGTTAACCCGGCCGGAGGCTGTTTGCCGGCTTTAATCCAAATCCCGGTTTTTATTGCCCTGTACCAGGCCATTATCAATATTTTGCCTGGTGCTGACGGACATATAGATAAAATTAACTCTCTTTTATATTTTCCTCAATTAAAACTACCTGCCACCATAGATCCTAATTTTTTTGGGCTTAATTTAGGCATCAAACCCTCTGAGTTTGGCTCACAAGGAATAGGACTGCTTTTAATTCCTCTTTTAACAGCTGTTTTGACTTTTGTACAGTCTAAGATGGCTTTACCAAAACCGGTTAAGCAATATCCTTCCGATTCACCCAAAGAAAAGAAAGAAAAACAAGGCATGGAGGAAAGCATGACCCAAGTTCAGTCCCAGATGGTGCTTATGATGCCTTTTTTAATTGGGTATTTTGCTTTCAGTTTTCCCATAGGGCTTGCAATTTACTGGAATACCTATACAATACTGGGAATAATCCAGCAGTATATGTTAACCGGCTGGGGAGGAATGGAGAGTCTAGTGACTAGAGTCAAGAGTCAAGGAAAATAAATTCTAGACTCTAGATTCTAGCGACTAGTCACTTTTTATGGAAGATAAACTAAGTGAAATTCTAGATAATGTGTTGGGCCTACTACTTTTAGAGGGCAGTTATGAAATAGAAGATACCAAGGAGGGGTTTTTGGTATCTATTGAAACTAAAGACGCCGGAAGGTTAATTGGAGCAAGAGGAGAATCTTTGGAGGGGTTACAGCTTTTAGTTAATCAAATTCTGTCCAGAAAAACAGATGGTGTCTCAACTGAGGGATTTAAAAGAGTTATTTTAGATGTATCAGGATGGAAAAAGCAAAAAGAGGAGGAGTTGAAGATAAGAGCCAGAGAAGCAGGTAAACAGGTTTTGGAAACAGGGAAGGAAATAGAGTTAGAACCGCAGCCTGCCTGGCAAAGAAGGATAGCCCATATGGCAGTTGGGGAAATAGAGGGGCTTTCCTCCGAAAGTATAGGGGAGGGAAGAGATAGACACATTGTGATCAAACTCAAATCTCAAATGTCAAATGTTAAAACTGAAGAGAGTTGAGAATGCACTTCTCTTTCTAACTATTCTCTTCTTGCCCACACAATTAGGCCGTCATTTTTGGCCGTCTTTTTCCTTTGTTTACTCCTTGCCTATTGATTACCTTTCCCCCGCAGCTTATTTTTGGGATTTGCTGGTGGTAGTTCTTATTGCTGTTTTTATCCTGCAAAACGGCAAGGTTAATAAAACAGCTTTAAATTTATGGTTACTTTTTATCCTGCTTCAATCATTTTCCTTACTGCCTCACCTGGGTGAGTCTGAGCGACTAGGCCCGGGACTAATCAGAATAGAACAGTATTTGGTTTCCGGGATGTTTGGGGTGTATTTGGCCTCCATTAATCTTAAAAAAAAATTAGCAATCATCTTTTGGTCTCTGGCAGGTGCAGTCATTAGCCAGTCTGTTTTGGCAATAGCCCAATTTATGAAAGGTGCCACATTGGGTTTTTGGATTTTGGGTGAAAGAAGTTTTTCCCTTTCTACCCCGGGAATTGCCAAATTTGATTTTTACGGCCGACAGTTTTTAAGGCCTTATGCCACTTTTCCCCACCCCAATGTTTTGGGAGGTTTTTTAGTAGTTTCGGCTATTTTATTAAACTGGCTAAAGCCTTCTAAACCCAGGATTCAAAGCATCCTCTCCTTTTTAGCCGGACTGATTATTCTGCTGACTGTTTCCAGAACATCTATTACGGCTGTTTTAGCGGGAGCTGCACTTTTGCTAAAGGGCAAGGCTAAGGTGGGATTTCTGATTTTGGCTTTACTGGCTGCCCCCATTCTTTATGTCCGTTTTTGGGCTATTTTTAATTTTGACAGCCTGTCTTTTATCAGGCGGGAGCAGCTCTCTGAGGTGGCTGTTAAAATGTGGGTTTCTGCCCCTATTTTGGGAGCAGGAATTAATAATTTTATCCCTCAGGCTGCAGATCAAATTTTGGTTGGTCCCAGCAGGTTTTTACAACCGGTTCATAATATTTTTTTACTGACTCTGGCTGAAACAGGATTAGTGGGGTTGTTAGGGCTATTGGGGCTGTTAGGGGTTCCCATTTGGGGAGTTCTAAAACTAAACCCTAAACTCTCTACCCTACCCCCCGTTTTACTTATTTGGGGAATAATTGTTTTTCTGGGACTATTTGACCACTATTTTTTAACTTTGCCTCAAGGGTATAGATTGCTATTTTTAGTTTGGGGATTATCACTGGGAATTATTTCTTCTACAATAAGCACTGATGAAAGTTATTCCTAAAATCTTAAGACAAACTTTTTGGCAGATTTTGGGGAAAATTATCACTTCCCTGTCAACTTTTATTATCCTGGGGCTGGTTGCCAGAAATTATGGTGAGGCAGGAACAGGAATTTTTACCTTAATCCTTACTTATTTGGGTATTTTTTATCTGCTTTCCGATTTTGGTTTTAATGCCCATGAATTGAAAAGAGTAACAAGTAACAAGGTACAAGTAACAAGTGAATGGCAGAAGCTTTTGGGAACCAGGATAGTTTGGGCACTGCTTTTGGTAGGGGTGGCAGTGGGCTTGTTGCCTCTTTGGCCGTTTGGCAATCCCCTATTTAACCAGGGGGTTTTAATTGGAAGTTTGGCAATTTTGGGTTCAGGAATTTTTGTAACCAGCAATTTAATTTTCCAGTCAAAACTAAGATATGACTTGTCGGTTTTGGCATCAGGTATTGGTACGCTGCTTTCCCTGGGAATATTTGTTTACCTGTCTTTTGGAAAATCTCCCATCCCCGTCTTAATGCTGGCCCACTTAACCGGCTGGATTGTTATTGCCCTAACTTCCCTGCTGCTGGCCGGAAGGTTTTTAAACAGGCTTTTTCCCATATTTGATTTTCAATACATAATAAGTCTGTTTAAGGGTTCTTGGCCCATTGCTGCCACCCTGGTTGTAAATGTGGTTTATTTTAGGGCGGATGCTTTTATGATTGCCCACTTTAAAGGGCTTTCGGATGTGGGAGTTTATAATACAGCTTATATCCTTTTTCAGTCAGCCTTGGTTTTACCTGCCTTTATTATGAATGCTTATTATCCACTGATGCTCAAATCTCTAACAGCTTTAAAATTCGTAGGAGCAGGACTTTTGGCTTTGGCATCTGCAGGCACTCTGCTTGCCTTCCTGCTGGCTCCCCTTCTGATCCAACTTTTAACAGGAGGAGGATTTGCAGGTTCCACCCAAAGTCTGTATATTTTGTCTCTGGGCTTTCCTGCCTATTTTTTATCTTCTCTATTGATGTGGCTTTTGGTAACAAAAGGAAGGTATAAGTTAATGCTGCTAATTTATGCTGCAGGGTTGCTGGTTAATCTAACCCTGAACTTTATCTTCATTCCCCAGTATTCCTATATCGCAGCTTCCTGGATAACCGTAGGATCAGAATATGGAATTTTACTTCTGCAGGCAATTGCCCTATACTGGCTCAAAGAAAGATGAAACTGATTATTTTTACAGACGGTGCTTCACGCGGTAATCCCGGCCCCTCCTCCTACGGGTTTTGCGTCAAAGACGGCCAAAATCAGCTTCTTTATGAAGAAGGTAAATTTATCGGAATTGCCACTAATAACTTTGCAGAATACTCGGCAGTTTTGGAGGCATTAAAATTTGTGGAAAGTAAATTTGCAGCTAAAGCCTCAGCCATAAGCTTTTTTATGGATTCTAAACTGGTAGCAGAGCAGCTTTCAGGCAGGTTTAAAATTAAGAGCCCCAATTTAAAACCCCTCATTTACCAGATAAAAAGACTGGAGGCAAATTTAGGTTCTATTAGTTATCAGCACGTGCCCCGGAGATTAAACAGCGCAGCAGACAGTTTAGCTAACCAAGCCTTAGATTCCCGATGACATAGAATGTCACCTTTTATCTCTCTTGCAATCTAACTTTCATCTGATACGATTTACGCGTGGATGAAATAGAGCAAAATAGCAATAAAAAAACAAATATTTTACTTTCGCGAAACACCCCGGTGGCTTTAGTTGTGGAGGCAGGGAGTTTTTTAGGTTCTGTTATTGTGGATAAGTTATTAACAAAAGGGCTGCAGGTTTTGGGAATTGATGATTTAAATTCTCATAAAAATAATTTATCCAAAGCCACGGAAAATAAGAATTTCCACTTGATAAATGAAAATCTAAGCTTTGGTGATTTGGAGCTGGAAAGGCTGGATTATATTTTTATTACTGCAAGAGCACAAATTAGTCTGAAAAAGGTTTTGGAGCTATTTAAAAAACACCACTGCCGGCTGCTTTTTATTTCTTCCATTGATCTTTATGAATCTGATAAATTAGACGAAAACCTGGGGTGGTTAAAAAAGGCGGAGGAAGAAATTGCCCGGGTTTCCCACCACTCCCACTTAAATGCAAGGATTTTAAGGTTGGGTCCGCTTTACGGACCCAGAATGGATTTTGACCGGCCGCCCGGTGAAATAGATCCTATTGTCAGGCTGATTGCCCAAAGCATAAACGGAGATTTACAAAAGGAGATTTCTTTGGAATTTTCCACCAGGGCTTTATATATTGACGATGCGGGGGAACTGGCCGTTAGGTGTATTATGGCCGGGGCCACAGCCCAAAAAATTTTTGACGGGGTACTGCCCGCTCCGATTAAGATTTCTGAAATTAAACAAGTGCTTTTAGACCCTATCTGGCATGAAAATAAAAACTTTGAGCCTTCGGAGCTTCCTCCCTGGTCCACTCCTAATTTGGAAAAAACTATTAATTTTTTAAACTGGCATCCCAAAAGTAAGCTGGTAGAAAATCTTAAAAATACTTTAAGTTATTTTAAAGATAATGAAATTAAAGTACCGGATTTAGAAGATGAAAAGCAAAAAATTGAAAATGGCAGGGAGGAGAAAGTGGGGGAAGACTGGAAAGAAGAAAAAGCCACGGAGCTGGCCTCTTTTAAAGGAGTAAGCAGGCAGAAAGTTTTGGAAAAGCCAAAAGACAAAAAGGGGATAAACTTGCCCAAGTTTTTCCTTCCCACCTCCACCATCTCGGTGATTTTGACTCTGGTTTTAATTACCTATGCTTTGATTTGGCCGCTTGTAGCATTGGGTTGGGGGGTACTTACTTTCAGGTTTCAACTGGCTGAGGCAGTAAAAAATTTGCAAAAAGGGGAGTTTGATAAAAGTTTATTTAATGTGGTCCAAGCCAAAAACGGGGTAGAGGTGACCAAATCAATTTTTCTCTCGCTGGAGCCTTTAAGAAAAACAGGAATTTTAAAGGCTCAATTTGAAACAGGAGACAATTTATCAAAACTGGCCAGTTTGTCTGTAGATTCAGCCCGGGAAACTATCTTAGGCATTCAGACTCTTTATCAAAGCCTCAAAAGCATCAGCGGAGAGGAGGCTGGTTTCCCGAGGGAGTATTTTGATTTATCCAGGACTTACCTTGCCTCAGCCGATGAAAATGTTTCTAAAGCCGAAGCCTTAATTGCTTCAGAGGATTTTAAAACCAACCTGCCCGGCGTATTTTCTTCCCGCGTATCCAGTCTTTCTCAAAGGCTGTCTGTTTACAGTGATCTGATAAAAAAAGCCCGCTCAATTGCCACTTTGCTTCCGGAGGTAGTAGCTTTGGAGGGAAGTAAAAACTATTTAATTCTTTTACAAAATAACGGGGAGCTTCGGCCTACCGGTGGTTTCATTGGTTCTTTTGCCAAAGTCGGTTTTGAGGGAGGTAAGTTAAAAAAACTGGAGGTAAATGATATTTATGCTATAGACGGCCAGTTAAAATTACATGTTGAACCGCCTAAGGAGATTAAGGAAGACTTGGGGGTAAAAGATTATTTCCTGCGCGATTCCAACTGGGAACCTGATTTCCCTACAGCCGCCCGTCAGGCTGAGTGGTTTTATGCCAAGGAAACCGGAGAGAGGGTCCAAGGGGTAATAGCCATGGATGTTTCAGCCATGGAGGATCTTTTGACAGTGGTGGGGGAGTTGGATCTTTCTGATTATAATGAAAAAATAACAGCCGATAACCTGTTTGAAAAATCCGTCACTTATGCCGAAGTCAATTTTTTTCCGGGGACCCAGGCTAAAAAAGGCTTTATTACCGCTTTATCCCAAGCCCTTTTCAATAAACTGTTTTTCCTGCCCAACCAAAACTGGCCGGGGATTGTAGCTTCTTTGGGAAGATCTTTGGAAGGCAAACACCTGGGTGTTTATTTGTCAGATCCCAAGCTTTTTTCTTATATTGTTTCTCAAAATTGGGGTGGGGTGCTGCCCAGAGCCGGTAGTGAAAAAGGAAAGCAGATAAATGATTTTCTGGCCCTGGTTGAGGCAAACCTGGGAGCTAATAAAGCCAATTTCTACCTGGACAGAAGTTATAATCTGGAAACCACTTTTGGTAAAGACGGGGAAGTGTCCCATCGCCTAAGAATAAGCTATACCAACAGAAGTCCGGCGAATGTTTTTCCGGCAGGAAAATATAAAAACAGGATGAGGGTCTATTTGCCTTTTGGAACCAAACTTTCCAGAGTACTTTGGGGCGAGAAAGATATCACCAAAAGCGTCACCAGTTTTGTAGATTATGGCAGATCCGCTTATTCATTTCTGCTGGAACTTGCTCCCAAACAGCAACAAACTTTAATTTTGGATTATCAGACACCCGGTAAGTTAATATTTGAAAGCAATAAAGCTTCTTACCGGCTGGATGTAGTCAAACAGGCAGGTACCTTAAAAGATCCGTTTGTTTGGACTACTAATTACCCCCTAAACCTAAAATTAGCTTCGGAGGGGGAAGGGCAAATAGCCCCCCAGCAGCAAATTATCACCACTGACTTATCAAAAGACCGCAGCTTTGAGGTGGGTTTTACAAAGTAGTTTAGCCTGAATCTTGCTAATTAAGCTTCAAATGTGATAAATTACCACAAATGGACAGATTAAGTTTACATGCTGACGAGAGAAAAATTTTAGGCAAAAAAGTAAAAGCCTTGCGCCGGGACGGAAAACTGCCGGGCCATGTCTTTGGTAAAGGGGTAGAGGGGGAAAATGTACTGGTTTCTGCCAGGGATTTTTTGAAAACCTTCCACCTGGCAGGAGAAACAGGATTAATAGATCTAAAAATTGGTGCTGAAAAAGTGAGACCGGTACTGATAAGAGAAGTGCAGTACGACCCTGTTTCTGATGAACTTATACACATTGATTTTTATCAGGTTAATTTAACTGAAAAAGTTAAGGTTCCAGTGCCACTGGTGTTAATAGGAGACCAGCCTGAATCAGTTCATTTGGGGGAGGCCATAGTTTTGCAGACTGTTAATGAGGTAGAAGTAGAGGCTCTGCCTACTGATTTGGTGGAAAAAATTGAAGTTGACATTACTGCCTTAAAAAATATTGATGATGCCATTACCATTGGGCAATTAAACTATGACAAAGATAAGTTAACCTTGCATGCTCCGCAGGAAGAAATTATAGTTAAATTGGCCCCTGCAGTTACAGCAGAGATGGAGAAGCTTTTGGAGGAGGAGGCTGCAGAAACTGCTGAAGCTCAAGCTGAAGTTGAACCCGCCTCTGCTGAAGCTACGGCGGGCGAGGAAGATGCTTCAGTAGCTGAAGGCGCCGCAGGCGCTAAGCCTGCTCGCAGTGAGCCTGTCGAACCTGTCGAAGGTGCTGATGGTGAGACTGCCGCACGTGCGGAGGGTGAGCCTGAAGAGGCCGAAAAGGCAACTGGAAGTGAACAAAAATAACTCCAACAGTAATAAATTACTGCGGCAATTTAGCGGTAATAATGCGGTAATTCGTGCCTATGTTCTATACTAAAGCTCAACTTGCCAATAGAATAGCCATTTTGGAAAATAAATGTCAGGTCCTGGAAGATTCTTTGGGCAGGCTTATTGAAAGAAATAAAAAAGTGGAGGCAGATAAAGCCTGGGAAACTTCCCTAACCAGAAAAACACTGCTTGTTACCTTTACTTATTTAAGTGTGGGTTTTTATATGCAGGCAATTGGGATTAAAGATGCCTGGATAAATGCAGTCATACCCTCTTTGGGTTTTTTGCTTTCCACTTTAACTTTACCCTTTTTCAAAAACCTTTGGCTTAAGTGGCAGAATAAAATGTCTTGACCCATTCGACTAAGCTCACACTTCAGTTAACTCAGTGTGATCCTGAGTCTACCGAAGGATCAGGGTCAACCTCTTCGAGCCTGAGCAATAAGGTCCAGGCCTCAAAGCCGAAGGCCTGAGTGAAATTGAAGGGTTGACAAATATATATGACTATGGTACTATGACTATAGTCATATGTTGCAGACAGTTTCCAAATCTAAATTTAAGGCCCAGGCACTAGAATATCTAAGGGAGGTAGAAAAACAAAAACAGCCTCTTATTATTACCCATGAAGGTAAGCCGGTGGTGGAGGTAATTCCCTATAAAGAGGATGTAAGTCAGGAAGCAATACTTAAATCTTTGCGTGGAACGGTTTTAAAATACGAGGATCCAACAGAACCGGCAATAGATCCCAAGGATTGGGATATGCTTAAATGATAGTTTTTGATACACACGCACTTATTTGGTGGATTGATAGCCCACAAAAATTGTCTAAAAAGGCCAGAAAGATAATTGATGAAGAGAAACTTAAGGAAGTCAATATCCTAGTTTCATCAATAAGTACCTTAGAAATTTATCGTCTGGTAAAAAACGGAAAGTTACAATTAACAAATGACGTTGACAGCTGGTTGGAAAAGATAGAAAGTCTTCCTGCCGTTAGGTTTATTCCTGTAGATAATAAGATAGCTGCCAGTTCTGTAAATTTGCCTGATTTTTCTCACAAAGACCCTGCTGATAGGATTATTATAGCTACGGCACTAAATTTAGGGGTTAAACTTGTTACTTCTGATAAAAGAATTTTAAATTATCCTCATGTCCAATCAATCTGGTAGAGTAGGCCATTGGGCAAGCATGATGGATTTACCCTCATGAGGCATTTTTTGCCAGAGTTCCTCGGTT
>CAZKAW010000005.1:0-39174 GCA_964551255.1 uncultured Gammaproteobacteria bacterium | reverse complement strand
ATCGTTAATCGTTAATCGTTTATCGTTTTGGTTTTCCGATATACGATATTCGATATCCGATATACTAATAGGAAGCAATTTTACCCTTTTTGCTTCCTGTCTTAGCGTAGAAACAAACTCCGGATAAACTATATAGGCTTCACCAATCTCTCTTGCTAAAAAATCAGCCATGATTAACTTTGCCAGTTGTTTAGCCTGCCTGAAAGTTACAACATCACTATTTTCAAAATCAGCCTTTAAATCCTTTCCTGTTCTGGCTATAAAACTTCTGCCTTTTCTTCCTACAGTATAAAACACATTCTCTGTCATTCTGGCCTGCCCGTCCGGCAGGCGGGCTTGTCCAGGATCGATTCTGGAGTCGCTACGCTCCCCAGAATGACGGCCTACATCATGTATAGAGCGAAAAATATTGGTGTTTAATGCTCCCACCAAACCCTTGTCTGTTGTCAAAACCACCACGCCGGAAATACTGGAACCGTTTCCAGAAAGCAGAGGATGGGCTTCAACTTCTATCCTGGGCAGCAACCTGGAAAGTGATTCCATCAGATTACCTGAATAAGGCCTGCCCCCCACAGCCTGGGTTTGGGCCCTCCTCATCTTGGTAGCCGCCACCATCTGCATGGCTTTGGTAATTTGGGAAGTATTTTTAACTGATTTAATCCTTCTTCTTAATTCTCTAGCGCTGGCCATTTTTAACTAAAGTAGCATATCAAACATTTCTAATCTAAACAAGGTTTTTTAAAATTTCACTTTCTTCTGATTGAATGTGCCGTGGCTGTAGGGGATTCTAATTTTTGAATTCTTCCCTCATGATCTTCTAAACTCTCATCTAGCCTTTGGTGAAACCCTGTGTGCATGGTTTGTTCAGTTCTCATATCAAGAACTTCTTTGTAAACTTTATCCATCTTATCGTATACACCACTTTTAAACTCTACAACTTCTTCCCTATAAGTGTCGATTTTTTTATCCAGCCTCAATACCTCTTTAACAAATGTCTCTACTAGGTTATTAAACTTCTGATCTACACCTTTAAACTTTTGATCCACACCTTTAAACTTCTGATCCAGATATTTTTTAAGTTTATCGTCCATATTATCTTGAGTCTAACCCGGATTTAGTATTCAGTCAATCCAGACAAACTGTTATTTTTTAGCTCCTTTCATAAACATTCCCACAAATTCCTTAGTCAACTTTTCCAGCTCCTTAACCATCTTGTCCTCCAGCACCTTTTCCTTAGCAATAGTCTCTATCAGCTTTTTAGCCCTTAATTTTAGATGCTGGATGTATCTTTGCTCAAACTCGCGAACCCTTTCTACCTCCACCTCATTCAAATATCCATTAGTTACTGCCCATAAAACCACCACCTGTTCTTCCACCGGGACAGGGGAGTAGGGGGGCTGTTTTAAGACTTCTGTAATCTTTTTGCCTCTTTCAATCTGGGCCTTTGTATTGGGATCCAAATCAGAAGCAAACTGGGCAAAAGCAGCCAGTTCCCTAAACTGGGCCAGGTCCAGTTTTAACCTTCCGGCCACAGACTTCATGGCTTTAGTTTGGGCTGCCCCTCCCACCCTGGAAACTGACAAGCCCACATTCAAAGCCGGCCTGACCCCGGCAAAAAACAGATCCGTTTCCAAGTATATCTGCCCGTCAGTAATGGAGATGACATTAGTAGGGATATAGGCAGACACATCCCCGGCCTGGGTTTCTATAATAGGCAGGGCAGTTAAAGACCCCCCACCGTAGTCTTTGTTTAATTTAGCCGCCCTCTCCAAAAGCCTTGAATGCAGATAAAAAACATCCCCCGGATAAGCTTCACGGCCTGATGGCCTTCTTAAAAGCAAAGACATCTGCCTGTATGCCCAGGCATGTTTGGAAAGATCATCATAGATAATTAAGGCATCTTTGCCTTGATCCATAAAATATTCACCCATGCTACAGCCGGAGTAGGGGGCTAAATATTGCAGGGGGGCCGGGTCAGAAGCTGAGGCAGAAACAACAATTGTGTGTTTCATAGCACCTGTTTCTTCTAATTTGGCAACAATTTGGGCAACTTTGGAAGTTTTTTGGCCAATGGCCACATAAATGCAGGCCACCTCCTTTTGATTAATAATGGTGTCCACCGCAATTGTGGTTTTACCCGTATTTCTGTCTCCGATTATTAACTCCCTTTGTCCCCGGCCTATTGGAATTAAAGCGTCTATAGCCTTAATACCTGTTTGAACCGGTGTATTAACCGATTGCCTGGTTACAACTCCGGGTGCAATTTTCTCCACCGGATATCTTTTAGCGGATTTTATAGGGCCTTTGCCATCCAAAGGATTTCCTAAAGGATCTACCACCCTGCCTATAAATCCTTCTCCCACCGGAACCTGTAAAACCCGGCCGGTGGTTTTAACCAAATCTCCCTCTTTAATCCCGGTAAAATCTCCCAGCACCACTGCCCCTACGTTATATGTTTCCAGATTCAAAGCCAGCCCAAAAACCTGGCCCGGAAATTCTATCAGCTCTGAAGATTGGACCTCAGACAACCCTTCTATCCTCACCACCCCGTCACCAACTTCTGTTACAGTCCCCACATTTTGTCTTTGGGCTTTTAATTTTAAATCCTTAATCTCACTTTCAATCCGGCTAATTAGATCCGGCATTTATTATAGCCTCCTTTACCTGGTTAACCTTATTAAGTATTGATTCATCCAACACACTATCTCCTACTCTTAAGATAAATCCTCCTAAAATAGCAGGATTAATTTGGGTTATAACTTTTGTTATTTTAGTCTTTTTCTCTATGATCCTTTTAATTTTTTTAAGCTGAACACTGCTTAGCGGAATAACTGTCTCAATATGCATGGTATGCTTTCTCTCTAATCGTTTAAGCTGCTTAACATACTGCGTTAAAGCTTCAACTGCCTGATCTTTTGGTAAAGATTTTAAGATTCTAATGGCTCTGGTTATTTGAGAATCAATTAGCCTCCCGTTCTTGAAGCTTACCTCTATTAATTCCCTGATTACTTTTTTTAATTTTTTCTTTTTCATGACAAATTTTGGACTTCTTTTTCAATGAGCCTTTTTTGCTCCCGGGAAGTTACTCTCTTACCGGTAACCTTTTCAAAAACTAAAGCCACCAGGTTTGCCGCATGTTCCTTTACTTCCTGTTCAAGTTTGACGTATTCAGATCTCTTTACCTCATCAGCCTGTTTATAGGCATTATTAATAATTTCCGTGGCTGTTTTTTGAGAATCTTCTATTATCCGGTTACTCAACTGTTTTGACTCGTCAATTATTTTTTGTCCATCCTCTAAAGCCTTTGCCAAAGTTTTCTCTACTTCTTCATTTGTTTGCTGCAGTTTCTTTTCAATCTCTTCGGCATTTTTTAAACTGTCTTCAATTCTTTTTTTCCTTTGGGCCAAAACTTTTAAAAGCGGCTTATAGAGTAACTTTTTTAATATAAAAAGCAGCAGGAAAAAATTAACTACTTGCGCAGCCAAAAGTATGGGTTGAACTCCGAATTGGCTAAGAATATCCATAAGATTAGGGTGAAGGGTAAAGCGTGAAGGGTGAAGATTTAAAATTACTTTCCCCTTTACCCTTACCGCTTTCCCCTCATTTTGTAAATGCTATCACCAAAGCGTAAATGGCAATAGCTTCAGCAAAAGCCATTCCCAAAAGCATAGCCGGCAAAATTTTATTTTGGGCTTCCGGATTTCTGCCTATTGCTTCCATAGCCTTGGCACCAATAAAACCAATTCCCAGACCCGGACCTAAAGCACCCAGACCTATTGCTAAAGCTGACGGTAAACCTTCCAACTTATCCTCCTTTCTTTAAGTGAGCTTCTTCGTGTTTCTCAGTCAAAAGCACCATAAACACCAAAGTTAACATCATAAATACTGCTGCCTGTACAAATCCTACAATAATCTCCAGTAAATAAAAAGGTAGAGGAACAACAAAGGCAAAAATTGATGCCACTGTTGATAAAACCACCTCACCTGCGAAAATATTACCAAAAAGCCGGAAAGAAAGCGAGACCACTTTGGTTATTTCTCCTACCAGTTCCAAAATTCCCACAAATAAAAATATCGGGTTTAGAGTAAACCACCTTTTCAAATAATCCACCACCCCTAAAAAGCGCAGGGAAAAAATATGAGTCAGAGCCGCCGAAACAAGAGCCAGTGCCAAAGTCATGTTTAAATCGGAGTTAATGGAACGGAAAAGAGGTTCTTTGTGATAAGTAATGGTGGCAAAACCCGGCAAAAGCCCGATTAAATTTCCAAATAAAATATACAAAAAGAAAGTCATCACAATGGGGAAAAATAATTTAGCTTTGTCTTTAGCCAGTTCTTCAACCAGGTTATACCCGGTCTCAATAATTATTTCAAAAATATTTTGCAAAGGGGAGGTAGGGATTAATTTGGTAGTTAAGGATAAAATCGCAGCAACAACTATTAGAACAACCATGACAATCCAACTGGTAAGCAAAGTATTAGTAATAGGAAAACCCTGAAAATATCCCAAAACTTCAGGAGGTAAAACAACCGCATGTTCCATTTATGTTTATTTTACTGAAATCCCTCAGGTAGAGTCAACGTTTACATGATCGTGATTATTTGTCGAAGGGATTGCTGGCCCTGTGCAACATATGTTTGGGCACGCTTTTCATCAATATTCATTCCGTTACAAACAGAATTAAAACTTTTGGGCGGAAATCCCGGTTGCTCCAGTCGATAGTAAAGCCTTATGGCCGACTGTTGAATTAAACCGGTTTGAGGATCACTAATTGCCCCAATCATACTCTCAACATCTGTGACCAGTTTTTCTGCTACTCTCTCATCTTTTTCTGCCATACGTAACTTCGCTTGCCAATCTGTTATTAATGAGGTAGGCTTTGGGTCCTCTTGTCGTAAAGTTTGTAAGGTATCCTGTACCAAATCAACGTAGCCACGAAGATTCCTTTTTTGAAGATCTATTCCTGATTCTGGTCCTTCTTGCTCGGGCATAACTTAATCCAGCTTCTCCCTTTGGGTTCTTAAAAAAAGCAGCCACTGTTCAAAAAAGGCAAAAATTCCCTTAAAGGGAGTTTCAATAATAAAATCAAAAATAAACAAAACTATATTAATTTGAGAAATAGCCATGGTCAGTCTTCTGCCTACCTGAATAAATGGCATGAAGAAAAAGTCAAAAAGCACTGAAGTCAAATTGTCTTTTCTTTCCCTTAATATATACATATGGGCAGTTCTGTTAATTCTGAAAGAAACAAAAGAAACTATGGCCAAAAAGAAAATAAAGATAATTTGTGACAGGGGATTGACCCTAAAACCTGACAGGATAAATACTATGGCCCCAAAGCTTAGGGCAAAAGTAGTCAGCCACAAAACAATAAATAAAGCCCAGAGCAGGGGATCTGTTTTTCCCGGTTTTCTTTTTAACAAAAGGGGCTTTTCCAGATTAGGGGTTTCATCAAATAAAATGGTGTTAATTTTGTGCAGAATCCTGAAAGAGTTTTCTCTGCTGGGGGTTTTAATCAAAAGCCCCACAATCACCATTAATACTACCGGAAACAGGGTATTTAAAGCTATTGATGACCAAATCACCTGACCATACAATATTTTTTCAAAAGTTCCTTCAACAAATAAAGCTACCAGAGCTTTGGTAAAAAATATAAAAATAACACTTCTGATAATGGCCCTGCTAACCTTACCTCTGATGGCTTTATACCTTTGAGAACAGGCATTAAGGATTTCCAAATTTAACCTGTCTTCATCAACTGCCAGTGCGGCCACCTCTCCCCGGTGTTTGGAAAAAACATCATCCAAAATTAGAAAAGGAACAGTCTGATCATTTATATAATTGTAGATTCTGTCTTTAAGAGGATGGTTGAATTGATCCTCAATTTTTTTTAAAGCTGCAGGAAACTTTTGAGCAATTTTTTCTAAATTTTCATCAGATAACTTTCCAAAATATTGCTTAAAGAGGTGAAAGCGCAAGAAAGCCAAATCATCGGAAGCATAAGCTCGCCTTACGGCAATAAAAACCTGAATATCTCTGGTTTCCTCCGAATCGTCGGTGATTATTACACGGCTAACAAAAATCCTGTACATGAAGTTACTCACTAGATCCTTAGGGTCATTGGGTTTTAGGGTATTTTCAATCTCTGCGGATAACAACTGTAAAATCCACTCATTTATCAATCCCTTATTAATTCTGTGAATTTGGTTAATCTCTTTTTCCAGCTCAAGGTACAAATCTATCTCACCGGCCACCTTGGCAACTATTGATTCCGGTATACTGCTGTCGGGAAAATATCTTGCCCAAATCAATTCTCTGATTAAAGGAGCTGCCACTTTTGCCCCCGAACCGTTTAAAAGCAGTCTTCTTTTTAAAATTCTTTCAATGGCGGAGCGAAGCAGTACCTCATCAGCTCTATAGTCCATGGCGGTTCTGAATTTTTCATACCAGCTGGCAAGTTCTGCCACCAGAGGGTTTACTGAAATAGTTTTATCATCGGAGATGGAATAAACTCTATCATAGGCAGATACTAAAGCTTGAGTCAGTCTGGTGATAGTTTTCATAGTCTTTGGCGCCTATAATATCATAAAACCTAAAAAGTCTTGCCTTATTTGGGGAAAATACGTAATATTAGGCTATGACCAATGAAGAAAGATTTAATCTAATCACCAGAAATTTGGAGGAAGTCTTAACGCAGGAGGAGTTAAAAGCTCTAATAGATTCTGGAACCCCTTTAAGACACTATATTGGCTTTGAGATCTCCGGAAGATTTCATATTGGCTATCTTTTAGTTCTAAGTAAGGTTAAGGATCTACAAAACGCAGGTGCCCAAACAATTATTTGGCTTGCCGATATTCATTCGGCAATAAACGATAAGCTGGGTGGAGATTTAGAAACAATTAAAAAAATCGGCAAAGATTATTTCACCGAAGGGATTAAAGCTATTTTCCAAAGTTTAGGAGGAGATCCGCAAAAATTAATTTTTAAAACCACCTCAGAAGTTTATGGGGAAAATCCCAATTTTTGGTTAACCTTTTTGGAGATGGGTAAAACTACCTCGCTTGCAAGAACCAAGAGGTCAATCACCATAATGGGAAGAGAACAAAGCGATGATTCAATGGATACTGCTAAATTGATGTACCCGATATTACAAGCCGCAGACATTTTTTTGCTTCAAGTAAATATAGCCCATGCCGGTATTGACCAGAGAAAAGTACATGTTATAGCCAGAGATAATGCCCTACAAATTAAAACAAATACTTTAAAAGATAAAAGTGGAAAACAAATAAAGCCAATAGCAATTCATCATCCTATTTTATTGGGACTTCAGTTTGACGAATCTAATCTTAAAGGTGAAGAAGATGAAAAAGCTATGAGGACAAAGATGAGTAAGTCAAAAACTGATAGTGGAGTTTTAATTCACGATTCTCCAGAGGAGATAAGAACAAAGATTAATGCAGCATATGCACCCGAGGGACAACTTGAGAATAACCCCATTTTAAACTGGACCCGTTATCTTTTGTTTTACGAAGATAATGTCAGCCTAACTATTAAACGTGATCCTAAGTGGGGAGGGGATGTAACATATACCTCTTATGCGGATTTAGAAAAAGATTATGCGGATAAAAAACTTCATCCCCAGGATTTAAAAACTGCCGTGGCAGAGTGGTTAATTAAAAAATTAGAGCCTGCCAGAAAGTACTTTGAGGATCCCAAAAGAAAGGCTGCTTTGGAAGAAGTGGAAAAACTAAGCGCTAAATAATAGGGTCTCTGTATTTTGTGGATAATGCCCCCATCCATGCTCCAATAAAGGCCAGGGTAGGAACCACTGCAACGGCTTCAATCCAGATATCCCGCATTCTATTGGCATTACCAGCTGTTTGAAAATGCTGCATATCTACTTCAAGAACAGAGAGTCCTAAAGCGGCAGCGGCAACAGCCGTTCCGAAGAAGGCACCCAGAATCACTCCGGCCCGCCACCTTGCTGAACCAGGTTCAAATGATGGTGTAAGATCCGGAGCCACATCTTTCTCTTTTACTGCGGATTTATTTCTTTCACCAGCTTCAACCATTGCCATGTCTTTTCTTTCCTGATTCTCCCTCAACTCTTTCACGAACTGCCACAACTATCAATGCTGAAATAACACTTGCCGCAACAGGTAAAACAATATTGTTTATTTCCCACCTATATTTTCTCAATAGCCCTGTAAGTCCGTCCAATCTCATTGAACCTCCTGCTTGATCTAATGCCTCGACTAATCTATACCTTGGGTTTCGAATCTTACCCACTGCCTCTCCAACAATTTCTCCCAGCACTACTCTCAGTGATGGTTGTAATCCTTCCGGACCTTTAAACATACATCAAAATATACATCTTTTATTTTTCTTTTTCAACTTGTACAATCAAATCTATGATGTATTCAAAAAAATTCAGGGTAGTTTGGATTATTTTGTCTTTAGTGGCAGGAGCCGCTATTATTATTTTTTCCTTCTTACCCCTTTTGACCTCCATATAATAGGGGTGTACAATCCCTTTAATGAATTTAACCACTCCTTTTAAAGAAATTTCCGGCATTGGACCCTCCCTGGCTTACAAATTAAGCAGGCTAAACTTGTTTACTGTGAGGGATCTAATTTTTCATTTTCCTTTCAGGTATGATGACTTTTCCACTGTCTCTGAAGCCAAAGAAGCCGGGTTGGGAGAAAAAGTTACTTTGCAGGGGGAAATCTGGTCCATTAAAAATATCTACACCAGATTCGGCAAAGTTTTAACTCAGGCTATTTTTAATGACGGCACCTCTCCCATTATCCTAACCTGGTTTAATCAATCCTGGCTCATAAAACAGATTAAAACCGGTGACAGGTTACAGATTTCAGGAAAACTGACTAAATATAAAAACAAAATCTCCATGATGGCCCCCACCTGGGAAAAAACAGACGGTGTAAGCGTATCACAAGATTCACACCGTGGCATACATACGGGCAGACTAGTCCCGGTTTATCCTGAAACAATAGGTTTGACTTCCAGGTGGCTCAGAACCAAAATAGACCAAATCCTGCCACAGGTTTTAGATCAAGTTGAAGACCCTTTGCCCCGGTTTATAAGGGATCAGATGCTACCTCTTTCCCGGGCTCTGCACCAGGTTCACTTCCCGAAAAACTGGCAGGAAGCAGAAAAAGCCAGGGAAAGACTGGCCTTTGATGAGCTTTTTTTTGTCTCTTTGGCTACTCAAAAAACCCGCAAGGAGTGGGGTAAAAAACCCCTGGTTTCACCCCTCAAAATTTATCCGGCAGCTTTAAAGGAATTTATATCTAAGCTGCCTTTTGAATTAACCGCAGCCCAAAAAAGAGTGGTGAAAGAAATTTTGGAGGATTTAGGAAAAAACCAACCCATGAACAGACTTATCCAGGGTGAGGTGGGTTCAGGCAAAACAGTGGTGGCTGCCATTATTATTTATCTGGTACATTTAAACAGGTTTAAAACTTTGTTTATGGCCCCAACTGAGATTTTAGCTTTTCAACACTTTTCCACTATATCTTATCTTTTGGAACTCTTTGGAATCAAAGCGGGAATCTATACCGGCAGTAAAAAAAACGTCAAAGATGCAAATGTAATAGTCGGTACTCATGCTTTGCTTTCTGATAAATTATTAACTGAGGATATAGGTTTAGTAATAATCGATGAACAGCAAAGGTTTGGTGTGGAACAAAGAACGATTTTACGGAACCGGGCCAAACTGCCGCATTTTTTAACCACCACAGCAACTCCTATCCCAAGAACTGTAGCTTTAACTTTGTATGGGGATCTGGATTTATCTGTAATTAATGAACTTCCCAAAGAAAGGTTGAAAATTAAAACCTATGTGGTGCCTGCAAAAAAGCGTAAAGATGCTTATGGCTTTATAGAAAGGAAGATTAATGAAGGGGATCAGGCATATGTTATTACCCCTTTAATTGAACTGTCTGAAACCTTAGCTTCTGCCAAAGCAGCCACAGTTGAATTTGAAAAGTTAAAAAAGGTTTTTCCCAAATTAAAATTAGGCCTTCTTCATGGCAGATTAAAGAGTAAGGAAAAGATGGAAGTAATGCAGAAATTTAAAGAAAAGCAAATTGATTTACTGGTTTCTACATCCGTAGTGGAGGTAGGGGTGGATGTGGGAAATGCCACCATTATGGTCATTGAGTCTGCAGAAAGGTTTGGACTGGCCCAACTTCACCAGCTAAGAGGCAGGGTTGGCAGGGGACATAAACAATCTTATTGTTTACTATTTACAGAAATAGGAGATTCATCTGTCACCTCCAGATTAAAAAACCTGGAAAAAATAAATGACGGCATGAAACTGGCAGAGTTGGACTTAAAAATCAGGGGGTCAGGGGAAATTTTTGGCACCAGACAATCAGGCAGATTTGAGTTCAAACTGGCTTCTTTATCTGATATTCATCTGGTGGAAAAAACCAGACAGGCAACCCTGGATCTGCTCAAAATTGACCCTACTCTTGACAAACATCCCAAACTTCAGGCACAATTACAACGCATTTCACCAAATGTAATGCCTGATTAGGAAATTTTATGGCAAGTGAGCCAAAGAGAAGACACAGTAAAACAAGAAAAAGGGTAAGAAGAGCTGCTATTAATTTAGCTGTAAATTTAGTGACTTGTAAAAACTGCGGTAAACCCACTAAATCCCACATAGTTTGTGTAAGTTGTGGCTTTTACGCAGGCAAGGAAGCTTCCACATCCCAAAAGGCAGTTGTCACTAAAGCTTAACCTCTCCCCTCTGGACATTTCCGTCTTTAATCTATTAGACTAGTCCCATGAAGAAAAAGACTGATCCCAGACATTTAAAAAGAGTCAAAATTATGCGGGAGCTTTTTTCCTGGAATTTTTTAAAGTCCCTGCCTACCGGCAGGCAGGTTAGAAAGCCCCCCAGGGGAATAAAGGAAATTGTCAAAAATTTACCCAGGATTGATGGATCTATTGCCAAAGCTGCCCCGGACAGACCAATCGGGGAAATTAACCGGATTGATTTAGCTATCTTGCGTTTAGCAGTATTTGAGTTAATAATAAAAAAGGAGGCTCCGCTTAAAGTCATTATTGATGAGGCAGTAGAGTTGGGAAAGGAATATGGTTCAGATTCATCCGGTTCTTTTATCAACGGGGCCTTGGGTAAATTAGTTAAGGACAATAATATTATTTAATATGCCTACGGCAAACGACATCATGAAAGTCATAGCAGAACATTTGGCATTAGGTCCTGAGGACTTGGACAGACAAGCCTTGCTTCGGGAAGATCTGGGTTTGGGTACAATTGAACTCAATGACCTGCTTTTGGATTTATCAGGTAAATTTAACATCATTTTTGAGCCCTCTGATGTAGAAAACTTAAAGAAAGTAGAGGACTTAATAGTTTTGGTGGAAGATAATTTATTAGAGTAGGGTTATGACAAGTAATCAATTTGAGGGTCTTGTTCGGATACTGAATATAAAATTTAAAAACCTTAATATTTTACGGCAGGCTTTTTATCACCGCTCTTATTTAAATGAAGTAAAACAAAACCTTGAGTCAAACGAGAGATTGGAATTTTTGGGAGATTCTATTTTAGCTTTTGTCATTTCCGATTATTTATTTTCCGCCAGAAGAGCTGATGCAGAAGGGGAGTTAACTAACCTAAGAGCCTATATTGTCAAAACTAACTCTCTGGCTCAGGCAGCCAGAAAATTAAACTTAGGTGATTACTTACGGCTTTCCAAAGGAGAGGAGATGGGAGGAGGCAGGGAAAATCCCCAGCTTTTGGCCAATACTTATGAAGCCTTACTGGGAGCTGTTTTTTTGGATCAGGGACTGGAGGCTGTCAAAAAAGTTATTGAAAGGACACTGCTTACCCTTTTTAGTGCAGAGCTCAAATCCGGCCCTCCCAAGGATGCCAAATCTTCCCTGCAGGAGATTGTGCAGGAAAAATTTAAACAGTCCCCTCAATATAAAATTTTGTCTACCCGGGGTCCTGATCATGCCAAAGTCTTTACAGTGGCGGTACGTTTTAAAAACAGGGAGTACGGCAGGGGAGTAGGAGGCAGTAAACAAATAGCAGAGGAGCAGGCAGCTACTCAAGCTTTAAGACAACTTAAGTAATAAGCCTTGCTATTTCAAATCCCAATCTGCTAAAATTCATCACATGCTAAAAATTCGTTTAATGAGAATAGGTGCTAAAAAGAAACCATTTTACCGGGTGGTGGCAGTTGACGGCAGAGCTAAAAGAACCGGGGGGTATTTGGAACTTTTAGGCACTTATAATCCTTTAACAGAACCAAAAGATATTAAATTAAAACAAGACAGAATAGATTACTGGTTAAAACAAGGTGCTCAAGCCTCAGTAGGATATTTGAGGATAATCGGTAAAGCTCCACAAAGGCTACCCAGAAAACCAAAGAAGGAGCAGAAAAGCAAAGAGCCAGAGACAAAAGAGGTACAGAAAGACTCAGAAAACTCAGAAAGCCGGATTGTCAGTGAACCAGCAGGTCAGAAGTCTGATATTCCAATTCATTCCGATACATCTGATTCATCTGGCATACAGAGTACTTCCGATGTTTCTGAAAAAGAGAGCCCCCAATCATGAATGACCTACTCGCTTATATTGTTACCGGTCTTGTCACCAAACCGGACGCTGTCTCAATTGAGCAGCAAACAGATGGAGGAAATGTAAATTTAACCCTGACTGTGGATCCTGCTGACATGGGCCTGGTTATTGGCAAAAACGGAGCTACCATCAGGGCTATCAGAAAACTTTTAACAGTGAGGGCCATTGCGGAAAATGTCAGGGTGAATTTACAGCTGAATGAACCCCAGGAAGTGACTAGAGTCGAGAGTCAAGAATCAAGTGAAGAAAGCTAGATTCTAGACTCTAGTGACTAGACTCTACCATGAAGATCTCTATTATCACCCTTTTCCCGGAAGTTTTTGATCCCATCCTAAATACCTCAATTTTAAAAAGGGCCCGGGAAAAAGGTCTGGTGGGGTTTGAGATTATTAATTTAAGAAATTTTGGGGAAGGGAAACATAAAGTGGTTGATGACAAACCCTATGGTGGTGGAGCAGGGATGGTATTGAAAGCCGATGTTTTAGTCCGTGCCTTAAGATCTATTACAGATCCACTCAAATTTAAAATTGTTTTAATGTCCGCTTCAGGATCTCCCTATAAACAAACAAAAGCTCAGCAGCTTTCCAGACTGGACCACCTGATCATAGTTTGTGGCCATTATGAAGGAGTAGACCAAAGGTTTATTGATAAATATGTTGATGAAGAAATTTCCATAGGGGATTATGTCTTAACTGGGGGAGAAATCCCGGCTATGGTAATGGTTGATTCTATCACCAGGCTGATCCCCAGGGTTTTAGAAAAACCGGAGGCTGTAGAAGATGAATCCTTCTCTATCTTCCACGATCCATCTTCCAACTTCCAGCTATTGGAATATCCTCAATACACCAGGCCGGCGGAGTTTGAAGGGGAAAAGGTTCCGGAGGTCTTACTTTCCGGAAACCACCAGCAGATAAAGAAATGGAGAAACCAAAAATCCCTGGAAAAAACCAAAAAAATAAGACTAGATCTCTTAAGATAATTTTAAAGTCGTAAGCGTTTCACTTGATCCTCAAATAATTATAGGATATAATATTAATTCAATATGCGCGAGAGAAACAAAGAGAATTTTGTAACCAGACTAAACTATAGTAGGCTTGCCATGGATGTGATTTCTATGGCTGCTTTGGGACCCTTAGTCTGGCATGAAGACTCATCACAAAACATGATGCGGCCGTATATCCTTTTGTGATAAAGTAAGATTAATGGGAGTTAGAAAAAATTCATTAAGTTACTATATTCTTCTTGCTTTGGAAAAGGCAGTAGATGGGATTGTTAGATTTGATGATTTTGTCAATAATCCAAGCTATTATGCCTATAGTAGTGGCTGGGAATATCCTTTAGATAAGTCAGAGTTAGCCCAGGCTTTTAAAAGATTAAGAGAAAGAGGTTTAATCAAAGAAGACAAGGTAGATGGCAGCAAGGTGATTTTTAAACTAACTGAGTTAGGAAAGGACGCATTAGGTACTGAGTTTGATGAAAGTGATTGGGATGGGAAATGGAGGATAGTTATTTTTGATATACCTGAACAAAAACGGATTATCAGGAATCTCTTTAGAAGGAGATTAAAAGGATGGGGGTTCATAAGATGGCAACAAAGCGTCTGGATAACTAAAAGAAACTTAACCAAAGAATTGAGACTTCTGATAGGTGATCTAAAAATAGAAGATTGGATTGCGGTTATTGAAGCTGAGGATGTGCTTATCGGTAACAAAGTGTTGGACGGCCGTACAATGTAGTGTTTTAAATGGTCAGTGTTCCACTATTCAAAAGGATTAAGCTTACCTCTGGGGGGAAGCTGAATTATTTGGGGCCCGGTAAGTTGTCCGCCCCTACTTCCGGTACCCACAATTTTAGCCAAAATCTGCTCATCTTTGGCTGATAACTGGGGGACTGCCGAATCTATACTGCCAAAATTCTGAGGGGCAGTGGCATACAAAACATCCACATTGATTCCCACCGAAACTGCCTGACGATCACCCCCTGCAGTTGTTTCCAAACTTGTTACTCTCATAAGTCTGGGAGAATTTTCTATGTTGGTAAGCAAACTTGGCAGCAAGGCAGCAGGACCCGAGAGATCCAATTTCATGCCATAACTTTGACTGTTAGATACTTTTAAGGTTCCCGGCCCCAGGGTCATACCCTTAATGCTAAATCCCAGCCCTGCCGTTATATTTTGTATCAAACCAATCCCGGTGATCAGATCCTTTTCTACCGGGTAAGAATTTAAGGCATATTCTACTTTGATATTTAAATCCTCGGAAGCATAATTTTGCAAAGTTTGGGCCTTGGCTTCCAAAAACTTTGACCTTTCCAAAAATTGGGCCTTCGTTTTTTGACCGGTTAACAAACTGTTTACCTGAGGATAAATAATAAAGGCAATAAGTATTAAGCTGGATAAAATTACACCTGCCGGGAAAATGTACAGTTTATAAGTTTGATAAAATTTTAGTAATTCTTCTTTTTTCACTTTAATCCTTTATATTAGGCTTCACCTTCAAACTGAGTCTGTAAATTCCATCCCTGCCCCGGCTTAAAGTTTCCACTTTCACTTGACTAATTTTGCCCTCACTGATTTCAGCAGAAAGCATATTGTTAATTATTTGGTCTATGACGCTTGCATCGGAGACTGTGGCTAAAACCAAAACTTCCCCAACTTTGTCAATTGAAATGGAATTAACTGACACAGAAGCAGGCAGCAACTGATAAATTAATTTATATACCTGAACCTGCCTAGAGGGGACACCCAAGTATTGGTTGATGGCAGTTAGTCTATCTTTTAAAATAACTAAGGAAGATTGCGTATCTTTAAGGCCGCCAACTTGTTGTTGTATTTTATCCAACTTTGCTTCTGCCTGAGAGATATTTTGAGTTTGCAAAATTTTTAAAGCCACAGTGAGGGAAGAAAGGAATATTATCAGTAAAATTACAGCCACTCCAAGGATTTGGATTTTGTAAAATTTAGCTTTTTTGATCTCATCTGCTTTAAACTCAATCGGTAGCAAGTCAATGCTAATTTTTTCTGCCATGTTAATCCTCCCGCAATGCCAACCCTACTGCCACGGAATATGAAGAGGCATCAGTAGACAGCTTGGGGGTGAGAGATTTATCTTTGGCAATAGAATACCATGGATCTGCTTCCTGAACCTCAAGTCCTAAACTGTCGGCAAAATAAATTACCAGGCCGGGCATTTTGGCCCCGCCGCCGGAAAGAACCACCCTTTTGATAGGGTTTTGGGGATACTTAGTCTCGAAGGCCTGAATGACTCTCTTTGATTCTCCTACAATAATATCAGCTACCGGTTTTAAGGCTTCATAAACTTTACCGTCCAGCTGATCCTCCAAAAGACCATAGACTTTCTTATATTCTTCAGCCTGAGCCAATTCAAAGTTAAATTGTTGAGCCAAGCTGCGGGTTAAAGCCATGCCTCCGGTTGAGATAGAACGGGTCAGCCAAATTAAGCCCTTAAAAACAGTAGCAAAATCGGTAGTGGTAGCACCAAGTTGAATTATTAAGGTAGAAGGGGAAAAGGGGTTATTGCCTACCAGAGAGCGGGTAACGGCAATAATTTCTGTTTCCAAACTTTTGGGTTTCACTCCGGCCAGCCCCAGCACCTTGATATATTTTGCCACGGCATTTTTTGGGGAGGCAACCACCAAAACAATTGTTTTAGTTTCCTTATTTTTTTCATTAGACCTGGCCAGAACCTGCCAGTTTAGATTGACATCTGCAAGAGGCATCGGGATAAACTCCTCGGCAGCATAGCGGATGGCGGAAGAAAGTTCGCTGTCTGTTAAAAAAGGCAGATCGTCAATTACCCTGGTAAAAACCCTTGATTCCGGTAAGGCTGCAACCACATCCCTCCCCTCAAGATGAGTGGCAGAAAGCAAATTTTTGATGGTTTTTCCCACTGCCTCCAAATCACTATCAGCATCAGACAACATACCGGGTTGAGGAGAGACAATACTTCCCAAAGAAATCAGTTTATAAGTCTTATCTTTAGCTAAAGCAACCACCTTTATTGAGGAAAAACCAATATCAAGACCAACAGATATTTTTGCCATAGGCAGATAGATTTAGTTTAAACCAACCGGCATCCAGCGTCTAGTACCTAGTATCTATTTTACCTGATATGTTCCTCTAGAAAGGGAATAAGCTCCTGATGGCCCGGAGGAAAAGAGCACGCTGGATAAACCTGTTTCATAAGCTATGGTGGAGTGGTTGACCAGCTGAATCTTCCAGGCAGTCAATTCCTTGAATGTATTTCCGGTTCCGGGTTGGATAATACCGGAAGAGGCATAATAAACTCCCGTATTGCCATTGCTGTTTACCGCAATAGCCGGGATGCCGTTTGTTTTAGAATTATAAGTAGAAAGAGCCATCAGTAAACTGCTGCCGGTTCCTGTGCCGTTTAAGTGGTTATTGCTGTTCATGGTTATCTGTCCATCTACCAAAATTGCTCCGGAGGTTGAACCGTAACTGGAATCCAAAGTTAAGATATTATTACTGTTTAAAGTTAAATTACCGGTAATCCAAATGGGAGTTTTAACCGTTACTGTGCAACCACTATCAAGGTTAACATTCCCGACAATTTTTTGGGAATCAAGGGTAAGCGAACAACTGCTAATATCCCCGTTTCTGATCCCGTTAGTTTCAGCCTGCTGTTTCCACTCATTTATATTGGCATCGGAGATGGGGAAAACTTTTGGAGGCGGATCGGCAGAACCCGGATTGGAAGAACCATCCACGGTAGAGGTAATCAGAGTTTGGTAATAAGCATTTCCAGCTATGTTAACATTTTCCACGGTATTAGCATGAACATCCCCGCCCACATTCAACCTGTTATTGCTGCTGGCCCGGAGAGAAGTAGGGGCTCCACCCATATAGGTTTTAAAACTTAAATCGGCAGGAGGGCTAAACGAGTTCCAGACAGCATTGCCGGCTGACCAATTAGGAGACCATTTTGGCAAACCTCCGGTGTAGCTTTGGGCCAGATCCTGCTGCCAGGCCCAATAGTTGTTAAGATCTTGAGAGGTATCAATCATCAACCAGTAGGTAACATCCTGGATCAAAGCAGGGGAAGTATTAAAAGTCACGTCAATCCAGCCATAAGTAGAGCTGACCAGGCTGCTATACAGAGTACCTGAGGTAAGCACAGCGTTTTTATCGGGCTTGCCACCCCCGTCTTGCATCACCCTCACTATTGCATCAGCGGGAGATCCTGTCTTTTTAATGCTAATTGACACTTTATTTAACACGCCGCTGCTTGCCGGTTGAAAGCTTTGGGCCACATCCAGTTGAGAATTACCATTAACTGATTTACCGAAAACAAAGTCCTGGCAATTGTTGCCCGTACATTCACTTTGCTGATCCGGAGTTGGTTGCTGTCCGCCGGCCACCCAGACGTCTCCTGTGACTTCATTGCTGTTTCCGGCACTGACACTGCCGTTTGAATAAATAGATCCGGTTACGGTATTGCTGTTTCCCAATTCCAGCCCTCCGTCTCCCACCTGAATTCCGTAGACAAAAGCGGCACCCACTCCCTGGGAACTGTTAATTTTAATTGTTCTTTTTACCCTGGCTTTATTTTTATTTGGTATATAGCCTGTTGCTTCAATCACTTTGGTAGTGCCATCGGCTGAAGTAACGGTTACAGAATATGATCCGTCACCCAACGGCGTTTCCTGCTCGCCGCTGTAACTTCCCCCGGTTGCGTTTAAGGAAGAAAGCGCTTTGTCCACCCCGGCCTCCGCCAAAGCCACAGCCTTTTCCCCCTCAATCGAGTAAGCGGCGTTTTGGTAGTAAACCTGTGCTCCGGCAATAATTGAAAGTACCGTAAAAAGCACTACTCCCATGGCTATAAATACCACTATAAATATTTGTCCCGAGGAGTTATTAATCATTTCTTAAGGCTGCCTCCGAAGTAGCAATAGTTGTTTCAAAGTAACTTCCGCTCTTTTGTTTAAGGGACAGAGTGATTCTTACCTTTGAAGCGGTAAGAGGAGCAACTTCATTAGGAGGAAAAGCACTGTCCAGATATTGGAATTTCAAACCGTCTACGCTGGCAGAAAATATCTGATTTCTGGCCTTTCTGGCACTTGCCCCGTTGGGGAATGTTTTAAAGCGAAGTTTATCTTGATCCTTAAAAAAAACATAATAATCAAAAGTGTCGGTAATCAGGTTGCCCATACTATCAACCGAAGTGACTTTAAGTACAAGCTGCGAATCAGAAGAAGTGTAAGTAGTAAGGTCATAGGTATAAGACAACGCCACCCCATAAGCCTCCCTGATATTTTGCCTTATCCCCGAAAGGGCATCATTAATATTTAGACCTTCTTCCAGTTTGGAAGACTGCCGGTAATGTAAACCGGCACTGTTTATCATAATCACCACCAGTAAAGTTCCCACCACCAGAGAGATGCCCACAGCCAGAAGAGTTTCTATCAAACTAAGCCCGGCACTTTTCTTCATCAGTTAATGCCTCCTTCACCAATCATAGTTTTTACCTTGACAGATTGAGGTTTATTGTTTTCTTTCCAGGAAATAGTGACTGAAACTTGTTTTATAGCCTCCAAATTAGTGCAAATTTGTTCGTCACAATCTTCAACTGTTAGTGTACCGCTGCCAAACGGCAACAGGCTCATTCTGGAATCATTTACGGGGGAGGCGCCACTGGCCAGGTTAACAAAACCGACCGTCCTTTCGTCCTCTATTTGCTTAGCAGCTATTTCCCTGGCCAGGCTTAAATATTTGGCATGGGTTATTAAAGCCATGGCATTGGGAAGATTGACCATTAGTAAAACCATTATCCCCACTATCACTACCACCAGGAGTGATTCAATGAGGGAAACACCCCGGTTATTTAGCAATTTGCCCTGCGGAAAAGATAGCATAATCAAAAAAGGGCGGAGGGACTTTATAAAGTTGAAAGATTTCAATATTTCTTTGGGTCTCACCGGATACCCCGGTGGAGGAAATTTTCCTTGCCTGAGGGGGCAGGGAACAGGCTGACCCGCAAGCACCCACTGCTCCCGCGGCAAAAGGCTGGCTGGTGGAATTGTAGAGTAACCTGGCCCTGATTAACATCATGCCTGTGGAAGGCAGGGTAGAATCCGGGGAAACACCTAAAGTTCTCTTGCATTGATATAATTTGGTTGAACCCTGGGGGGTGTAGCTTCCACTGCAAGTTACTTGTCCCTTATCCGGACGTTCAAATCCGTTACTTTGAGGCCTTGGTATTTGATCCAAGTACCACTTTCTGTTTAAATATTTACTTTGGACACTGTCATAATATATTAAAGTTATCTCCAGGGCCGCCTTATCTTGAGCCTGGGGATCTCCCCAAAAGATATCTAAAGTAGGCTGGGTATAAAAGGTGGCGGGCGGGCTGGAGGTAACAGTGTAGTCAGCCAGCCAGACATGAAGAGTATCTTCTTTGGCCAAGGGCGGATATTCCAAAGCTACCTGCCTTTCATCAGCCTGCTGCGCACATGGTGGAGAGGAACCCGTGCTACCGGGTACACAGGGGATTAACCCGGAGTCGGTAATCTGCTTGATGCTTGAGCTGGTATCAGTAAAAGTTTGGCAATTTACACAAGTGGCATCATCAGTCGTACTTAAGGCTTTCTCTACACCGGCTTCTGCCGCCGAAAAAGCCCGGGAAGATTGCTCTACTTTGGAAGCAGTTGATACGTCACTTAAACTTTTTTGGACAATTGATAAACCGATTGATAATCCCACGCTGATAAGCAGGATTAAAATTAAAATTGCCTGGCCGCGCTGGTTCATATAATTGTTATAACCATTATAATCATAAAATTATCTTAGCTGTATGGTTGTTTCAAAACGGACCGGTTCAATTTGCCCGGCAATAGCCGGGGGAGCTGCTAATCCCGGAGCCAAATCAAATTGAATAGTCACGTTATCTTTATACCCGGGTACTTTGTTGGGGGTAAACAGCCCATTTCGGGCAGATACACCCGTTCTGGTATTGGTGTTAGTCAAAATAGCCGGCTGAGGCATTTGGTCAGCATCAGCGCATATTCTATTCTTAAACTCCTTGTCTGTTTCCTCCTGCTGAGTTTCTTGGTTAAATTGTTTAGCGGGATTATCCTGTTCAATAAAACCGTTAGTACTAATTGTTTCCAAAACAAATCTATATCTTGTGTAAATACCGTTTTTCACTACAATCAGCGTAGTATCATTATCACTGATACAAACTAGATTGTCGGAACTGCGGATGGTTTTATCAATTGTCTCCAGAACAGATTGCCCGTTTTCTTTAATTATTGTCAGAATTTGAGATTTATTACTACCCCTTAAACTGGAAGTAAAAATAAGCAAAATTAACAGTCCAAAAATAGACAGTATGGACATAGCCACCAAAACCTCCACTATGGTAAATCCCTTATCTTTTTGTTTCATTTTTTCCTCAATATGGTAGTTAATCTTGACTGGTGTTCTCCTGAGAAATCAGACCAGGTCACAATTACGGTGACTGTTTTTTGACTGCTAAAAGTACTCTGATCATCCGAAATCATGACTGCTCTTTTAAAGGGGGGAATATTCTCTGCTCCCAAAGGAAGCTCTTGCGTGGGTGTAGGGGTATAGGTAGTAATATAGGTAAGAGCCCCGGCATTACTCCCGGTATCATCCACATTTAAATAACAATTACCGCCGCTGCCGCAGGTATTATAGATTTTACAACCCCAGATCGATCCGCTACTGCCGGTCCCGTTCCAAGTATCCAGGGCAGGACAATCAGGGGAAGCTGGAAGTGAAAATATAGAGACATCTCTATCCCTGCCGGTTCTGACCAGTTCTATGCCTTCTTGAGCCAGTTTAGTGGCCTGGGCCTGATTTTTGGCAAAACCGGCATTTCTGAGGGAAGCAATGACGGTAAAAACCAAAGCTCCAACTACCAAAACCGACACTGCCACAACTACCACCAACTCCAACAGTGTCTGTCCGCCTTCACTCTTCACCTATTGCCCCTCCTTTCTCTACTGTTAAACGTTTAGACGTCTGATCCAACACATTAGTAATGTTAATGGCCAAAGACCTGGAAACTTGTATACATGGGTTGGGAGGATCGGAAAAAGTTACCGCTCCTGCTCCAGCTAAGTAATTTATCTTCAGGCCTGTTGTCATGCAATAGGTATCAGATGATCCGGTAATTGAGCTTATCCGGGCATTTTCTAAGGCATAAGTTTTATCAACTGATCCTCCTTCGTAATTGCATCTGAGAATAATATTCTGATTTGACCCGGGTGTTGTGTTAATAATTATTTCCCAGGATTTTGGCTGGTTATTTACACCACACAAAGTCCGGGAGGTAGCATTGCTTTGGGCAAGCCTCAAGTAAGTTTGCAATTCCCTTAATGCCTTACTGGTATTTTGCTCGGCGGAAAAATCCTTAAAATCAATGAAGGCAAATACTGAAACAGCCGAGATGATTGACACCACCACCAAAAGTTCAATTAAAGTATAACCCCCTCGACTGCACTCAGGGTAAACGGCTGACCCCATACTTTAAACGTAGCACAATTCCTAAGGCCTTGTCACCCCGTAGTTATAAGGAGAAGTCGGGGTACAACCAGGATCAGAAGTCTGTGATTGACCTTCTAGCTTAGCAAATAAACAATAACCCGTTGCTGAAGGTTGATAAGAATATTGAGGGTTGCCTTCCCACGGATCTTTAGGAACCCGATTAAGGTAAGTTTTAGAACCGTACAGATTAGTTAAAGAACAACCAAAGTTTAACTTACCTGCCAGGCAATTACCATCTCCAGCCTCCGGATAAGATATCTGATCGGCATGGAAATTTTCCAAAGCAGATTGAGTCAGCTTTAAATCAGATTTCCTGGCACTGTCCCTGGCGTTTTTTGTAAAATTTGCATAGGCCAGTAAACCAATGGCAGATAGAATGGCTATGATGCTAACTGACACCAAAAGCTCAATTAAAGTAAAACCACGGTAAAAGTTTGAATTTGAATTTTTAGGCATTGATTTTATTATCATTCATTGCAAAAAAGTAGTCAATCTACAGCTGTTCCAGTTGACCCCCTACTAAAACACCTGTAGTATATATTTTATCTGAATTCGGATGAAAACAAAAATTACCAACTGGGGAGATGATCCGGACTTATCAGGTCCCAGAGACTGGTTTAGAAATACACTTATAATCCGGGAAGTTAAAAATAGAAAGAAAAAAGGTCGACTTTTGGATTTTGGTTGCGGTAGCGGAAACTTGCTTTTAAGGCTGGCTAATAACTTTAATTGTATCGGGATTGATGCATCCGAACTGTCAATCAATTATTTCAACTCTAAAATTCAGGAGACGCAAAACAATACTCGTATTAAAACTATTATAGGCAAAGAAAAAACCATCTTACGCTTTTCTTCCAATACCTTTGATGTGATAACTTCTGGAGAAACTATGGAGCATCTAAAAGATGATAAAAAAATTGTAGGTCGTTTTTATAAGATTTTAAAAAAAGGTGGGATATGTGTCATATCCGTTCCAGCTCATCAAAGATTATGGAGTAAATTTGATGACTATGCCGGTCATTTCAGAAGATATGAAAAAGAAAATTTAATAAAAATTTTTGTGGCTTCCGGTTTTAGAATAGAAAAGATTTATTATTGGGGCTTCCCTTTGAGCAGAATATGGCATAACTTAATTTTTGCACCCCTTTTCATAAGTAAGGTGGAGAAAAATAAAATTTATAGCAAACAGTCCAATTTAATTGGAAAAATAATTTCAGTTGAGTTTCTCAGAAAGCTATTTTCTTATCCGTTCTGGTTTGATCAATTTTTTAACTGGACAAGGTTTGGTGATGGATTAATACTGGTAGCAAGGAAATGAAAACTAGTCAACCCTCTGTAACAATAATCGTTCTTAATTACAATGGAATCGAAGATACGACTAACTGCTTAAAGTCTCTTATTACTACTAAATATTCAAACTTTAATATTCAAGTAGTAGATAATGGATCTAAAATAAATGAAATAGATTTGCTAAAGAAGATTTTTAAACAAAAGTTTATTAAATATACACGGTTTAATAAGAATTACGGTTTTACAGGAGGTTCTAATAGAATAGCCAAAAAAGCAAGGACGAAATATTTAGTTTTTCTCAATAATGATACAGTAGTAGAGCCGAACTGGCTGAATCGCTTAGTTAAGACTACTGAGCTTGATCCTAAAATAGTAGCCTGCCAACCCAAAATCTTATTAATGGATGATAAAAGTAAATTTGATTATGCTGGAGGAAGCGGGGGGGTTATAGATAAATACGGTTACCCCTTTACAAGGGGGAGATTGTTTTTTAGTTCAGAGCAAGATAATAAACAATATAATCTGCCCAAAGAGTTATTTTGGGCTAGTGGAGCTGCTATGATAGTCAGAAGAGATATTTTTAAACAATTGGGAATGTTTGACGAGTCATTTTTTCTTTACATGGAAGAGATCGATTTTTGCTGGAGAGCAATAAATAAAGGGTTTAAAATATTATCTGTGCCTTCATCAGTAGTATATCACAAGGTTGCAGGCTCAACTAAAAAGAATCTAGCCAGAAAAAGATACTACGAACATCGCAATAATTTAATTCTGTTGACAAAAAACTACTCTAGACATGATATGATTACTCTTTTTCCAAGAAGAATTTTATTTGAATTAGTAACGCTCTTTTTTTATTTCCTAAAAATGGATGTTAAATCCTTAATCGGTTTTATCTATGCTCATGTACACTTTTGGATAATCTTTCCCAATTTAATTAAAGTAAAAAATGGACACAATCAGGATATATCACATTTTAAGGGTTTATCCTATCAAAAAAGTGTCGTAATAGATTATTTTATAAAACGGAAGAAACGATTCAGCGATTACCAAATTTAAAATGATCGAGAAAAAAACTTTTTTATCTTTAGTTTTATTAGCATCTTTCTATCTTTTTTTCAGATTCATACTCATTATGAAAGTACCTCCTCTCTGGCCTGATGAATCAATTTACGCAGAAATCGCTTATAATATCTTGCATTACGCCCGATCCGGAGCAGATTTATGGGGTGATGCGATCCCCGGGGTTAAAGATCATATCTTAGGCTATCCACCACTATTTATCTATTCACTGGCATTTTGGTTTAAGTTAAATGTCTTTACGATATTTTCTCAAAGGTTTTTGTCAATAATTGTCGGTCTAGTATACCTGTTCTCTTATTTTTACCTTGCTAAAACATTTTTGAATAAAAAAAATAATTATGAATTGATTTTTATACCGTTACTAATATTAGTATTTGATCCTACCTTTTTACGGACGTCTATTATCAGCAGGCCGGAAATTTTTGTGCTTCTATTTGCAAATATCTCTTTGATTTCTTTTAATCATGTATTCCTTAAACAGAGCAAAAAGAGGATAGGCAGGAAAGATTTATTTTTTTCTGTATTAGCTGGGTTAACCGCCAGTATAGCAACATTATTCCATCTGTTAGGAATTATTTATTTAATATCAGAGGCTATTCTTCTTATTTTTATAAAGAGAACTAAAATATGCAAAGATAAGTTATCTCTACTTTTTCTAGCCAGCTCATTAATACCATTAATCATGTTTACTTTTACTTTAATACCCTATTTAGATAATTATAAAAACCAAATTGGCACTATCTCCCAGATGAGAGCTACATCTCCTTCATGGATTAGACAAATCTTTACTTATGCCCCAACTGAAGAACGTACTTTTGCTATTCTTTTAATCATATCAGGCATTTTCCCCTTACTATTTGGCAAGATTTATCAGAACAGAAGGTTAATGCTTATTACTTTAATTATAGCCATGTCATGGATCATTGTCCTGGTAGGCAAAATACAATGGTACTATATTTTACCTATACCTTTTACTTACATGGGAATTGCTTTAATGATTGATTCGGAAAACAAAAAAAGCTCACTCTTCAGAAAAATGCTGGTGTTGGTTCTTTTCTTTTTCTTACTATTAAATTTAAAATCAATCTTTTCTTTAAGATATTTATTCTATAAAGATGTTTATTCATATGAGGAACTCAGCACTCAAATTCTAAATTACATTCCGGATAACAAAACGGTTTTTTTATCTTCCATACCGGATGCCTATTATGTATTTAAAACAAAAAGAAATAATAGGCTGTATCAATTTCCCCCTGTCCCAATTGCTCCGGAAAAGTTTCTTAATTTGCTAGACCAGAGCGACTACATTATTTATAATGCCTCCTTATCGGTTAGTGGATTAGATTTATACCTTCAAAAATATGTTTTGAAAAATATGGCTAAGGCCAACAAAATAGAGAGTATTAACCAGTATCAAGTTGTCATTTTTGAACTTAAACCCGGACAGGAAAGGAAACGGGTTGAGTAGACAAAAGCAAAATGAATAAAAAAGAGATTCTACTGATTACTTTCATTGGTTTTATATTGACAACAATTTTAACTTGGCCTTTTTTGTTCAACATCGGAAGTTTTTATCAAATAAGGGGAGACTATCCTCTAGAAGGCTGGAAACTTTGGTACAACTTTTTTTCAATATCAACCGGCAGAATATTTAACCAAATCAGTTATTATAATTCAAACCAATTTTATTTTTACCCTTTTTCTTTTGCTTACTCCGATAATGTTTTTGTACCGGGAGTAATATTTTCGGTAATCTATGGTTTATCTAAAAATCTCATCCTGTCTGTCAACTCTTATACTTTTTTAACTTTTGTGCTTACCTTTATTAGCAGCTTCTACAGCCTTAAATATTTCGTTAAAAACAGTCATGCCGCAATGGTAGGGGCAACAATTTTTACTTTTAACCCTTTAACTTTTGCTCACTTCCCCGGCCATCTTCAGCTCATGAATAAGTTCTTTCTGCCGCCTACCTTTCTTTTTGGCTACAAGTTCTTTACTAAAGCAGGCTGGAGAGATGCCATCTTTTTCTTTTTATTCTTCACCCTCAACTCTCTTTCTTCTATCTATTTTTTTGTCTTCAGTTTAATACTTATCCCCCTAATGATGATCCCGATAATGGTAAGTAAGCTGGTAAAAAGGGAGAAGGGTTATTGGGTCAAATTATTTAAGCATCTGCCCCTAGGAATATTATTTTTGCCTATTCTCATCTACTTTAATTTTCCGTATTTAGAGTTTTCAAATAAGGAGATGGTTACAAGAAGCTTGTCTGAAAACAGGGTATTTTCTGCCGGCTTAATTGACTGGATTACTCCCCACCCCGAAAACATTTTATACAAAAGCGTTTTTCAGTATTTGGACCATACCAGGCAAACAATGAATGTCAATTATGCTGAGAAGGTACTTTTTTTAAACATCACTCCCGTAATTTTGTTGGCTCTAGGGCTTTGGAGAACTTTTAAAAGATCCAAAGCCTTTTTTGCTTTAATGATCTATCTGCTTTTATTAACTGGCCTGTTGACTTTCGGGCCATTCTTTTCAATTTCCAATAAACCGGAGAACCTTATTACCTTACCTTATCTCTATCTTTACGATCATCTGACTTTTCTGCAAGGCATCAGAGCGCCAAGCAGATTTCAATTTGCCTTTTATATGATCTTTGCCCTTTCAGCCAGTTATGGTGCCTTATGGATTCTCAATAAATTTAGAAAGAAAAAACTAGTCACTTTATTGTCACATAATACCGAGCAGTTTACTGCGCGGTCACAATATAGTGTGACAAGAACTTTCGTGGAACGATACCTCGCAGCTCTGCTGCGGGGTAGTTCATTAATAACGCTCTTTTTAATCAGTCTAATATGCTTAGAAAATTTAAACTCGTATTCGGGCACTTTAGACCGTCCGTCACCTGCTTATACAAAATTTGAACAGCCGGCAACTAAAGTTCCTTTTTTAAAAAATAAAATCACTCTCCACCTGCCTGCACGGACACTATTTGATCAAAACATAGGTGATGAGACCGCTTATTTAGTCTGGGTATCTCAGACTCAAGAAAATATGCTTAACGGATATAGCGGTTATTTTCCTGTGGATTGGAACATCTTATTGGTTAAGTTTAAAGATACAGTAGATATAGATAATATTAAAATTCTGAAGGCATTGGGGGTTCAGTATTTAGTTATCCACAAGGATTTATTAAATAAAAATTTCCGGATAGAGTTAACCGCGCGGGGGGAGTCAACTGTTTTTGAGGATCAATATTTAAAGATTATCGACCTGGATAAAATAAATCCGGCAATCACCTTTTGCAACTTAAAAGACCTGAGTCTCATCCAGGTCAGACAAAAAGATGATGGTAATTTTGTGGGATTGGAGCTGCAAAACAAAAATGATTGTTACCTGGTGAATAAATACGAAGACCGTTATTTAGAATTTAGAATGTCGATAGATAGCAGCGAGCAAAAAGTGCAGCTCAGATTGCCGCTCGTTATCGGACCAAATGAAACGGTCACATTAAGCCAATCAGCAAATAATTTAAAATTGACCAGATGAAATTTTTCCAAAGGCGCAGAAATCAGGTATTTATTATTGTTTTAGCAACTTTACTGGCATATCTTAATATCTTTCAAAACGGCTTTGCCTGGGATGATGGGGATTTTTTGATAAACTGGCCGCAAATCAAAAGCAGGGAAGAATTACCCTCATATTTAAGCCTTCCTGATCTATTGAAAGGAGATTTACCCCTGGATCACCGTGGTATCTACAGGCCGGTAAGAAGTGTGATTTACCTGGCAAGTTATTCTGTTTGGGGTGAAAATCCCTTCGGTTATCACCTTCAGGCTATCATTATCCATCTTTTGGTAGCTTTGGTTATCTATTTAATCACGGAGAAAATTACCGGCAAAAGGGGGCTGGCATTTATCACAGCCTTGCTTTTTGCCACCCACCCTATTCATACGGAGTCTGTCACCTATATCACTGCCAGCTTTGACACCTTGGGGATTTTATTTTTCTTTTTGTCCTTTTACTTTTATTTAAAGATAGGTGAAGTTAAATCCAAAAAAACTATTGTTTTGCTGGCTTCAGTTATTTATGCCTTTTTAGCCTTTTTTACTTACGAAATGACCTTAGTATTACCAATTCTTATAATTCTTTATGACTTTTCGGCCCAAAAATTCCTGTTTAGAAAGCTAATACCTAAAATTAACCTTTACAAATATTATTTTTTTGGTTTAGTACTTTATGGTCTGGTTAGGTTTGTCATTTTAGGAATAGGCAACAGGGCTGATTATTTAGGCAAAACCTGGATTATAGCTGCCAACCAGGCCCGGGTAAGTATGCCGGAAACCTTTCTGCAATATTTTCAGCTTCTACTTTGGCCGGTAAACCTTACCATCGGCCATGAGTTATCTATCAACATACTCCTGGGGTATTTAAATATCCTAAAAAAGATCGATCCTACAGAAACTTTAATTAACTTATCCACAAAAATAGCCTGGCTTTTCCCTTTAGTTTATTCTTTATTGACACTGTTTGTTATCTATAAGATATTTAAAAAATTTCCTTTAGTTTTTTTTGGACTTTCCTGGCTGATTATTGCTCTTTTACCTGCCTCCAGCATTATTCCTCAAGGCGCCACCATGGCAGAAAGATATCTTTATATCCCTTCCTTCGGCTTTATACTATTACTAGGATTTATCTTTTATCATGGTTTTTTATTTTTACATCAGAACAGGAGTGTGTTTTTTAAAAGACTCTCTTATGGCTTCATGCTCCTTATTATTTTGACTAATGTTTTTTATATTTATCAAACCATAAAAAGAAATAAAGACTGGAAAGATGATAATTCCCTTTGGCAGGCTGCTATCAATACAGACCCTCTTTATCCTAGACCATACGCTGCCTTAGCAACTGTCTACGTTAAGCAGGATAAATATGACCTGGGCATAGATTTATATAAAAAGGCCCTGGAGTTAACTGAAGATGCCAAAATTCACTCGGATTTAGGACTGGCTTTTAACCTGAAAGGGGAAACAGATAAGGCAATGGCCGAGCAACGTATTGCCCTCAGTATAAACCCGGGGTATTTCCCCGCTCGCATAGCTTTGGGGCACATTTACCTGAAAAAAGGAGACTATGAGATGGCAGAGAAAGAGTATAAAGGTGCTTTAGAAGTGAGAAATCATGATCCCTTACTCTTATCTTATTTAGGAAACGTTTATTACAACCAAAAAAACTATACCGAGGCTTTAAATATCTACCGGCAAGCTTTTAATTTGCAGCCTAACTCGCCTGAAATCAGCTATCAGCTTGGGTTAGCTTATGCCAAGCTGTCAAAATATGATCAGGCTATTGAGGTTTTTAACAAATCTCTCAGCTTAAATCCTAAACAAACTTTAGTGTATCTGTCCCTGGCCAGCGCTTATAAGTTAAAGGGGGAGGTAGACAATGCTGTTAATATTTTAAAAAGTGGGCTGCAGTATAGCCGGGATCAAAGGCTCCAAAACGAATTAAACCTACTGGTAGGAAATAAGATTAACTGAGTTTACTGGGAGTTCTTTCTGCAGAACCAGCTTCCACCTGTTGTCCCCAGATTAGTTCCTGTACCGCCAGTTGCATTACCTGTACTGTTTTCCAGATTAGCACAAAAAGTATAATTGACGGAATTAAGAGTAGTTGTGTTGTAAGCACTACCTCCAGGAGATGGATTAGTCGGGATAGCCCCATCTGCAAACCAGGTAGAGCTTACTGATGCCGGATAACCAGTCCCGGTAACATAATTTACTTCCATGCCTTTAGACATAGAAATTATGTCTTGTACTCTTTTGCTGTCCCGGGCTTTAGATTGAGTAGAAGTAAACAGGGCAACACCTATAACAGACAAAATAGCAATGATGGCTATAACAACTAACAGTTCAATTAAGGTAAATCCTTTTGTTTGGTTTACACTGAGCGGAGTCGAAGTGGGCAGTAATTTTTTCATGCTATATCCATTATTGATATAAACTATTTTACTTGTCAAGGGGCCAATTTGAGACTGAAATACCAGCTTAGTATTTCCTTACCCCAAAAAAGCGCCAAAAGAGAACCGGCTGTCAAAAATGGTCCAAAGGGGATAGAAGCACTCAAAGTTTTTTTACCGGAAATAACCAGTGCTATAGAAATTAAGGCTCCTAACAAAAAGGAGATAAAAATTGCCAAAAGTCCCAAGGGAAACCCTAAACCCAAACCAATAAAAGCCCCCAGCTTTACATCCCCTCCTCCCATACCTTTGCCGCGGGTAACGATAATGAGGGCCATAAAAAAACCACCAATTAAAAGCCCCATTAAGATACTGCCCAAAAGCGGTTGAGCCGTTATCAGGGCATGTCTTAGAAAATAATCAGAATAGGGGGGAAGAAGCTTTTGGCCAATAGGAGTTTGACTGAGGTAATAATACAAAAATATAACTTTTATAACTGTTATAAAAATTATAAAAATTATACTGACACAGATTGCCGGTATCACGATCCTGTCAGGAATGAGCATCTTTTTAAGATCGGTTAAAAAAAGCACGGCCAAAACTGTTATAAACAGTGAGTTAAAAATTAGATCAGGCAGGAAAATGAATAGTTTATCCTGAGCGAAGTCGAAGGACCAAAATAAAAAACCTATTAGCAGCCCCATGGCCACTTCGACCAGTAAATACTCCAGTCCGATCTTTCTGCCGCACTTACGGCACTTACCGCCAAGGAAAATATAGGAGACAACAGGAAGAAGGTCGTACCAGTGCAGTTTGTATTGACAATGCACACAGTGCGACCTTCCCCAAAAAGACTTATTTTCCAAGCTTCTCTCAGCCAAAGCTAAAGTAAAGCTTCCCAATGCTGTTCCTAACAAAAATCCTAATATTCCCACTTTAATATGTACAACTTCCGCTTGAAGGAGCAATCAATGTTAAGTTAGACCCTACCTCATAACGTCCGGTTGCATCGGTGGCGTTTTCATTACCCCCGTCATTAGCCATCCTACCTTTTTGTTGCTCGGATTCCAAAACCGCGTTAATTTCCCATTGATCATCATCGGCACAATAAGTGTAGTGGTAGGTGACGTCATTAATTTGGTCAACCGGCAGAGTAGGCACGGACACACTCTGTTGAGCAGAAAGGTCTGATTTCACCCAGCCGCTACCATTGGAATTTCTTCCATCACTATGGCTTCTTCCCTCACAAGGATAAGCACCATCAGGATCGCCGGCGCACAAAACTCCTACCGCTCCTGAACCTGTTGCTTCCTGGACTGCCACATTAATGGCATTTTGTAAGTTGGCCAGATCAGCCAGCCTGGCCGAATCCCTACCTCTTCTGGTTAACTCCAGGGGGTTAATAATCAAAACAACCACTGCAGCCAAAATGGCAACAATTGCAATAACCACTAAGAGTTCAACAAGAGTAAATCCTTCGACTTTGCTCAGGACACGTCCTTTATGAACTTGAGAGCGCCTCACGGCGACGCGGGCAGATTTTTTCAAACAATTTCACCCCCCTTCAATATTTAAAGACTTTCGTCTATTAACTCATTGTATTCACACCTCTATTCTCTTAGTCAAGGGGCCGTTTTAATATTTTAAAAGGACGTAGTTAATTTGTAGATAGGCAGAATGATGGAAATAACTAAAAACCCTACCCCTACACCTAAAATAATCAGTACTACCGGTTCAATAGCCACAGTTAAATTTTTTACCAAATGATCTGATTCAGACTCAAAATAATCAGCCAGCTTAAAAAATATCTCATCTACTTTCCCGGTTTCTTCTCCAACCTTAATCATTTGTGGAACAATCCGGGGATAAACATTTGATACCAGTAATGAAGAAAAAGGTAGTCCTCTCTCTACCCCGCTATAAGCTTCTCTGAGTGATCTTTTGTAAACAGGATTATCCATCAAATCTGCCACTATGCCAATTGATTCCAAAAGCGGAATGCCGGCTGCTGTCAAAAGCCCGAAGGTTCTGTTGAAATTTGTTAGAGTGACATTAGTAATAATTTGTCCGACTATAGGTATCTTCAAAAACAACCTACCGATAAAAAAGTTGCCCTCCTCGGTTTTCTTCCATCTATTAATAGCCACGGCACTTGCCACAGCTACAATCAAACCCAGCCACCAAAACCGGGAAAAAAGAGTGGAGGTGAAAATTAAGATCTTGGTTGGCAGGGGCAATTCAATAGTCGATTGATTATATAAGGATATCAGCTTAGGGATTACAAAGGTCATCATAATGATGATCACCACCCCCATCATTAGCAAAACAACTGCCGGATAAATCATAGCCCCTCTTACTCTGGCTTGAAATTCTCTGTCTTTTTCCAAACCTTCCGCCATCTGAAGCAACACTTGATCCAATTTACCCGAAGACTCTCCGCTTTTGACTAAATTAGTATAAAGGTGGGGAAAAATATCGGGAAATTTACCCATGGCTTGGGCCAGAGTCAAACCTCCTTTAATATCCTGAGAGATATCCCCCAGGGCTTTTTTAAAGGTTTTATTGGTTTGTTGTTCTTCTAAAATATCAACGGCATCGGAGAGCACCAAACCGGAAGAGACCATGGTAGCAAGTTGCCTGGTCATTACAACCAGATCGGAAAAACCGACTCTGTTTAAAATTTTGCCCAAAAATTTACTGACCAGCGGCTCTTTAGTCTTGATGGAAATTACTATTAAGCCTTTTTTGCGCAAAATCGTAGCTGCGGTGTGGGTATCGGCTGATTTAATCTCACCCTCATGAACGGACCCTTGAATATCTTTGGCTCTGTATAGAAATTCCATATTATCTTACCAATTTCTCCAAAAGCTGCGGACGAAGGGAGAATTTTACTGCCACATCACGGGAAATCCTGCCGCTTTTTACCAAATCAGCCAGTGAACGCTCCAACATTTGCATGCCCAGTTCCGCCGAGGTTTCAATCAGATTATCTATCAGGTAAGATTTTCTTTCCCTGATCACGTTTCTGACAGCCGGGGTGGCAAACAATATTTCTGAAGCTAAAACTCTGCCTGTAGCTACTGTGGGAATTAGTCTTAAAGAAATAATAGACTCCAGGGTGGCTGCCAGCTGCAACCTGATTTGAGGTTGTTGGGTTTGCGGGAATACATCTACAATTCTGTCCACTGACTGGGCAGCCGAATTGGTATGTAAGGTCGCAAAAACCAAGTGGCCTGTTTCGGCAATGGTCATAGCCGCCGAGATTGTCTCCAAATCCCTCATTTCCCCAATCAGTACCACATCCGGATCTTCTCTTAACACAGAACGCAGGGCATTTATCCAGGATCGGGTGTCTTTATACATCTCTCTTTGTTCAATCAGAGACTTGCCGGGCGGATAAACATATTCAATGGGATCCTCAATAGTGATAACATGCGCAGATCTTTCATGATTAATCTTATTAATAAAGGAAGCTAAAGTTGTGGATTTACCATGACCTGTAGGGCCGGTCACCAAAATAAAACCCTGTTTAAGTTCTGTTAACTTATTTACCACCGGAGGTAAACCCAACTCTTCCAAAGGAGGAATCCTAAAAGGGATTAGCCTCAGGGCAGCGGCGAAGTGACCCTTTTGTTTATAAATATTGACTCTAAATCTGGCCTTGGATTCAAACTCAAAGGAAAAATCCAGCTCAAAGTTTTGCTGGTAAATACTTCTTTGGATATCTGTTAACAGGGAAAATACTAAACTTTCCACTTGCCCGGAAGTAGAAGGAGCCTCACCCGGTACGGGAATTAACTCTCCATGAATCCTAAGGGTTGGGGGATAGCCCACAGACAAGTGTAAATCAGAAGCATTCCTTTGGATGGTTAAATCTAACAACTGATTAATATTCATTAGTCTTGTGCGACCCTCAACACTTCCTCCAAAGTGGTTACTCCTTCCAAAACTTTTAGATATCCATCCTGCTTCATGGTAATCATACCCTCTGATACAGCCGCTTCTTCCAAAGAATTGGAGGAAGCATGCTCCAAAACTAATTTAGCAATGCCGTCGGTTAAAATCAGTACTTCAAATATGCCAATTCTGCCCAAATAGCCTGTTTTAGCACAATACTGGCATCCTCCTCCTTTGTAGAGCTTCATTGAGCCGTTTTTGGATGAGGAAATGAATTTTCCTAAAATTTTCCTGATATTTTCTAAAACCTCGGGTGGAGCATTAAATTCCACCTTACAATGAGGACAGATCTTTCTGACTACCCTTTGACCCGCTACCGCATTTAAAGCTGATGTTAAAAGAAAGGGTTCCACCCCCATATCCAAAAGTCTGGGAGGAGCTCCGGCGCTGGAGTTGGTGTGGATAGTGGAAAACACCTGATGACCGGTTAAAGCGGCCTGAATTGCCAGTTCCGCAGTTTCAGTATCCCTGATTTCTCCCACCATAATAATGTTGGGATCTTGCCGCAAAAACGATCTTAAGGCTGAAGCAAAAGTGAGACCAACCATCGGGTTAACCTGAACCTGATTGACACCGGGAATTTGGTACTCCACCGGATCTTCCACAGTCAGCACATTCACTTTGGTGGTAGAAATCTTGCTCAAAATTGAGTAGAGCGTGGTAGTTTTACCCGAACCGGTTGGACCGCAGATCAAAATAATTCCGTGAGTCCGAAGCAATTGTGCTTCCAAAGCCTTTAAGGAAATGCCTCTTAAGCCTAGTTCTAATAAGGTAGGTGCTCCAATTGACTTGGGCAACAGCCTTAACACCACCTTTTCTCCAAAAACAGTGGGAACTGTGGATACCCGAAGATCCACTTCATTTTTGCCCAAAGAAAAAGTAAAACGTCCATCCTGGGGAAGTCTTTTTTCATCTATCTTTAACACAGCTAAAATTTTAACCCGGGAAATTAAAGCCTCATGTACTCCCTTGGGCAGCAATATTTTTTCCTGCAAAATTCCGTCAATTCTATATCTTACTCTGGTGCGGTCTTCTTGAGGTTCAATATGAATATCGGAAGCTCTGGTCTTTAAAGCATACTCCAAAAGCTGGTTGATAATATTGGCAACCGGGGCTTCTCTGATCATTTCCGGGCCTGTTGCCGTTTCCGCCCCGATTTTAACTGATTGAACTTCTTTTAAGGCGGAAGTTACATCGGAGGTCAAATTCTGAGCGTATTGATCATTGATGGCTTTTAAAATATCATCTGTCAAAGCCAAGAAGGCCTTGACTCTCATGCCGCTTCTTTTTTCCACGAACTGGATGATTTGAATGTCTAAAGGATCCTCCATGGCCACCCAAAGTTCATCATTGGATTTCTCAAAGGGGATAATGCGGTACCTTTTGGCTGCTGCTTCAGGGATTAAATTTAAAACATCAGTAGAAACAGCCTTACCTTCCAGTTTAATAAAAGGCACATTTAGAATCTGGGCTTTGGCTTGAGTAATTTTATCTGCAGGAATAATGTTGTGTTGAAGTAAAATTTTATCAACAGAGAGTCCTGAATTGATACTTTCCAGCTTAACAGCGGATAATTGGTCTGCGGTTAAAAGTCCTTGTCTGAATAAAATATCCTCCAGGGCGTTACCGATTGCAGAAACAGTTTGATTTGCCATAGGCAGCTTGCCCTGACTAATTTTAGGGCATAGTTTCATTATGCTCAGAATTAACCTTGAGTGTCAATGGATTTTATGTTAAAAGTCTTGTTGTGATAGCTAAGATTTTAATTTCACTCTCAAAAGAAAGCATCATTGAGGAAATTAACAAGACTTTATTGTTCCACATCGGAAGTGTCACAGTAAACCACCCGGATGTTTTATATTTTAAGGCCGGGGAAAAACTTGGCATTGAACAAGCCCGAAAAATAAAGGAACATTTTTCTTTAAAACCTTACTCTGCCAGAGGCAGGGTAGTGGTAATGGAAGCCGCCACCTTAACTGTTGAGGCCCAAAATGCCCTGCTTAAAACTTTGGAAGAGCTGCCAAAGGAAGGCAGTTTTATTTTGGGGGTAAAAACAAAATCAGATCTTCTTCCCACAATTATTTCCAGATGTCAAATAAAAATTTTAGAACCCGGAGGTAAAGGAGACTATCATACCAAGTATGACGAAGATATTTCTAAATTGCTTCAATCCACTTTGGAGGACCGGTTTGAATATATTGAAAAGTTAAAGGAGAGAGAGGAATTTTTACATTCACTAGTCCAGTATTTCCGGACCCAGCTAGCTTTCCACCCCAAGGGTGCCGGCTCAAATTTAAGGTTTTTAAAAGAACTCCTGCAGGCAGAGGAGTGGGCAAATCAGAATGTAAATATCAGGGCAATTTTGGAATATTTAATGCTGGCAATGCCAGGTAATAAGTGATAAACTATACTTACCTCTGAGAGGTTTTTTAATGGCAAAAGATTCCAATAAGTATTCCGCAGAACAAATTCAGGTTTTGGAAGGCTTGGAACCGGTACGTAAGCGGCCGGGAATGTATATTGGCTCAACCGATCTTCGTGGCTTACATCATCTGGTTAAGGAAGTAGTGGATAACTCCATTGATGAAGCCTTGGCCGGTTTTGCCAAGAATATTTGGGTGGTACTTCACGAGGATAATTACGTAACTGTAGCTGATGACGGCAGGGGTATTCCTGTTGAGATTCACCCTAAAGTTGGTAAATCCGCTTTGGAAGTAATTATGACCACGCTTCATGCCGGAGGAAAATTTGGTGAAGGCGGTTATAAAGTTTCAACAGGACTTCATGGAGTAGGAGTATCTGCTGTCAATGCCTTGTCAGACTACCTGCGAGCAGAAGTCAGACGTGACGGTAAGCAATATTTCCAGGAGTATGAAAAAGGTAAAGCTAAATCCAAAGTAGCCCCTCTGGAAAAAAATCCTAAATTAGCTTTTACCTCAAGCTTCAATTGGACAGCCAAAGCAGGTACGAAAATTACCTTTCTTGCCGATAAATCTATTTTTTCCGCTATCACCCCTGACTTTGAGAAACTGGAAAAACAACTAAAACAGGTCGCATATTTGGTGGCAGGGATTTTTTTCCACCTTTACGATGAAAGGACCGGGCAGCTACGTCATTTTTACTTCCAATCGGGCCTGGCTACTTTAATCAAACATTTAAACAAAAATAAAGCTCTGATTCACCCCGAACCAATTTTAATTCATAGAGTAGTTGAAGGAGTGGATGTGGAAGTAGGAATACAATACAATGACGGTTTTACCGAAAATGTGGAAGCCTTTGCCAATGTGGTTCCTACTACCGAGGGAGGAACACATCTCACAGGTTTCAGAATTGCTTTAACCAGAGCTATTAATGATTATGCCCGCAAAATTGAGGCTTTAAAAGAAAAGGATGAAAACTTAACCGGTGAGGATATGAGGGAGGGGCTTACTGCCGTAGTTTCCATCAAAATGGACTCGGACAAGATTCAATTTGAAAGCCAAACCAAGGAAAAATTAGGCAACGCCGAGGTTCAGCCAATTGTGTCCACTGTTGTCAAAGAGGGCCTGGAGGTATTTTTTGAGGAAAACCCCTCTGACGGAAAAGCCATTTTGGAAAAAGTGCTTTTGGCTGCCAGAGCCCGGGCAGCAGCCAGAGCAGCCAAAGACGCGGTCATTAGAAAAGGGGCTCTGGAGGGAATGACCTTACCTGGGAAATTGGCAGATTGTCAAAACAGGGACGCTGCCGATTCCGAGCTTTATATTGTTGAGGGAGACAGTGCCGGAGGATCTGCCAAACAGGGAAGAGACAGAAAATTCCAGGCCATCTTACCCCTTCGGGGAAAAATTTTAAATACGGAAAGAGCCAGGCTGGACAAAATATTGGAATTTGAGGAAATAAAAGCTTTAGTGATTGCTTTAGGAACCGGGATAGGGGATACAGTTGATTACGGAAAAATCCGCTATCACCGGGTTATTTTAATGACAGATGCTGATGTTGACGGGGAACACATCCGGACTTTACTTCTGACATTTTTCTTCAGGTATTTACCGGAAGTTATTAACAAAGGTTATCTTTATATTGCCCAACCTCCTTTATACAAAGTACAAAAAGGTAAGGAAATTCATTATGCTTATTCGGATGAGGAAAAAAACCACACACTTAAGAAATTAGGTGACGGGCAACAGGCTATCATTTCCAGATACAAAGGTTTGGGGGAAATGAACCCGGAACAGCTTTGGGAAACTACCATGAACCCGGAAAACAGGGTGTTAAAACAGGTAATTTTGGAGGATGCGGTAGAGACAGATGAGGTTTTCACTATGCTAATGGGAGATGAAGTCCCACCCAGAAAACGCTTTATCCAAACCCACGCGAAGATGGCCACTTTGGACATCTGAAGTACTGAGCTTGCCGAAGTACTAAGCAAGCTATACTTGACATTTGACTTCTTCTAAAGAATACCCTCTAGATCCCTTACCTTGCCAAAAACCCTCATGTGGAGAAAGAGTGGATTGTGATAAATGTAGGATTGCCACTATTGTTGAGGGATTAGACTTTAGTGAAAGACAAGTACGTGTACGGTCTTCTCGAGAAAACCAAAAACCATCCTCAGTTTTTGATTTGGACATGGACATAATAGTGGACTTAATGAAGCGACTAGGTTTCTCCTGACTTCTGCTAAATTTTACTTGTAAAAAATGGGTTTCTTGTTGGAACAAT
>CAZKAW010000004.1:0-41439 GCA_964551255.1 uncultured Gammaproteobacteria bacterium | reverse complement strand
CCACCGTTGCCAAAAGCAAAGATGCTATGGTGAAACTTATAACAAGTCCGGCAATTACACCCTTAATTCTTTTAGTGTTGCCATCAATACCGCTTGCTAAAACTGCCGGAAGTATGGGTAAGACACAAGGAGAAAAAGAGGTTAATATTCCTGATATAAAAGCTATTGGTATAAGCAGAAACATATGTTTAGTTTAAGTTTTGAATTAAAGCATCAAGGTTACCACCGATCCATCTTTTTACTTCATTTCCTTTTTGATCCAAAACAATTAATGTGTGTTGAGAAGTCACCCTGTATTTAGCATTCATCGCCTTATCATGGTCGTAATCCACCTTAAGTATTGTTACATCAGATGGTAAAATATTACCTCTATCCTTTATCTCTTTTTCCAAAGCCTGGCATGTCTGGCACCAAACAGTGGCAGCAAAAAATAAAACTGGCCTACCGTTTCTTTTAGCAGACTCTAAATTTTGCTCTGTATAATCTATATAATTTAGCCTGTCCATTAGGATTGGGGAGTTGGTGTTCGAAATACTGTTACTTTGTGGTTTGTTAAATCCATCTCTAAAGAAGAGAAAACCTATTGCAATTACAACTAAAGATGCAGCAATGAATACATTAAATAGTTTCAAGTTATATTAGCCTTTCAAGAAAACTTAATAATCTACGTTTTCTCTTATCATTGCTTAGGCAGTAGCAGATTAATTGCCCGCAGCGGTGACTTTCCACAAGTCCTAAATTTTTTAAATCAGCTAATGCATGGGAGACAGCAGATTGGGAAAGTCCCAAAACTTGAGTTACATCTGTAACAGGAATTGCTTTAACTTTAGTAAGCAGTAAATAGATCTTAAGTTTGGTTGGGTCAGAGAGATTACGAATAATTCTTAGCAGCTCTTCCTCCTCATTAGAAAGCTTTAATCTCTCTTGAAGGAGCATAATTTTTGAGTCCGTTGAATAATGAGGGTGACCTTTATGTGATTTTATATATGAACGATTAAGCATATATTTATATAATAACTGTTGCATCTGCTTTTGTCAATGGTTCGATTTGGAAGCGGCTCCGCCGCCCCCCGCAATGTTTGGATATATAATCCCAAAAAAGAGGGGGTGCCGCTTCCTTCCTAAGAACTTTTGCATTTCTGTCTTTTCTTGTCCCGCTTGCGGGATTATAATAATAAGCGAAGCGGAGGTAAGCCTACCGATTCGACTTGAAGCGGGTTCGGATTTTTTTAAAAAGGTCGACACCAAATTATGAAGTTAATCTCTTTAAACCTTTGGGGTGGAAGGTTATTTAAACCTTTAATGGATTTTATCTTAGCTCATGCAAATAACACGGATTTATTCTGCTTTCAGGAAATGTTTGATACCAATTCCGACACTTCGGAATCTTTTGGCTTTAGATTAAATCTTTATCAAGAACTTTCTAAAATTTTGCCTAAACATAAGGGTTATTTTGCTTCTGTTTTAGAAAATTATATCGCTGGCAGTTTCCAACCTAATTTTGTGGACTTTAATCTCTCCTGGGGAATCAGCATTTTTGCTTCCAAGAAGTTAAATATTACCTCAAGCGGTGATTTTTTTGTCTTTGGTAAAAAGGGTGATTTTAACCCAAAAGATCTAAATACTCTTCCCAGAAACACCCAATATGTGACTTTTATAAATGAGGGTAAACAATCTACAGTTTGCAATCTTCATGGAATTTGGGTTAAAGGCACTAAAGGAGACACTTCCTCCAGAATAAAACAATCACAAATGATTAAAGATTTTTTAGATAAACAAAGGGGGGCAAAAATTTTATGTGGTGATCTTAATTTAGACATTAATACTCAAAGTTTAAAACTTTTAGAGGTGTCAATGAAAAATTTAATTAAAGAGTATAAGATCCCTACCACCAGAAATAAGTTTTACGAAAGAACAGATGATAAATTTGCAGATTATGCTTTAGTTTCAAATGACGTAATCGTGAGTAATTTTAAGGTTCCCAACGTTGAAATCTCAGATCACTTACCTTTAATTTTGGAATTTTCCTAAGATGAAACATTTCAATATCAAAATTTATGGACTGGTCCAGGGAGTATTTTTTAGAGTAACTGCAAAGGAAGAAGCCGAAAAATTAGGAATTAAAGGTTTTGCCAGAAATAAAAATGATGGAACTGTCTACATTGAAGCGGAAGGAGATAATTCCAGTTTAGATGCGTTCTTAAATTGGTGTAGGAACGGTCCGGATGCAGCATCAGTTAAAAAACTGGAAGTAACCGAAGGCCCGGTTAAAAATTTTACAGAATTTAAAAGAGATTTTGCAGATTATTAATAATTTAAACTTTCTTGTAAGATTTGCAGTTTACTTTTGATCTATAATTAAAATATGACTGAAGATTTAATTAAGAAGTTTCAACATTTAATAGAAGCAGCTAACTCCAAATTCACCAGCTGATTTTCCTAAACGTCTTGCTAGAATATTATCTTGATATTAGATTTTAAACAACTCTTTCCCAGGGGAATTCGTCACGGCCAAAGTGGCCATAGCTGGCAGTTGGTAAATAAATTGGTCTTTGTAAATCCAATCCTTCCAAAATTCCTGAAACTGAGGTATCCAAAATTTTATCCATAAAAGAGAGTATAACTTTGTGACTTTTTTTGTTAGTACCAAATGTTTCTACATCCTGCATAGTGGGTTTTTTTGCTCCGATAAAATATGCCAGTCTTACCTCACACTTATCAGCAAGTCCACAAGCTACTATATTTTTTGCCAAAAACCTGGCAGCGTAAGCCCCTCCCCTGTCCACCTTTGATGGTTCTTTTCCGGAAAAACACCCTCCACCGACCCTGGCATATCCACCATAAGTATCTACCACAATTTTCCTGCCGGTTAAACCACAATCAGAGGCCGGTCCCCCATGATGCCAAATACCTGTTCCATTGACTATTAACTCACTTTTTTTCATTTTAAATCCGTACATTTCTAAAACGGGGATTACTATGAAATCGTAGACATCATCTTTAACTTGTTCTAAATCAACAGATTCTTTGTGAGGTATAGCTATTACAACTTGGCTAACACTATGAGGTTTTCCGTCTCTATACTCTATGGTTACCTGAGATTTACCATCAGGACGCAGATATTTAATAATGTTTTCTTCTCTAACATAATCCATTCTTTTTGTTAAAGAGTGTGCCATCATAATAGGAAGGGGCATAAAGGAAGTTGTTTCCTTGCAGGCGAAACCAAACATCATTCCCTGATCCCCTGCACCTTTGTTCTTAACCCCCACTGCAATTTCAGGGGATTGTTCATGAACGAATACATGAATAGGAGATTTATCTGAAAAATTGAATTTAGGATCTGTGTATCCTAATCTTTTAATTTGTTCCCTGGCAATACCTGTAAAATCTACTTTTGCTTTTGTTCCTACTTCTCCGGCAATAATTAATATATTATTACCGGCCATACATTCAATTGCGGTTCTGCCTTGCGGGTCTTGTGCCAAAACCGAATCCAAAATAGCATCAGAGATTTGGTCACAGATTTTATCCGGGTGACCGCTACAAACCGATTCTGAAGTAAATGTTGTTACACCGTTAGTTTTAATCATTAAAAAACCTCCCAACAAGAGAGGTCCAAAGACAAGTTTTGTCCCAGACCTGGACCGCATCTCACAATCATGTAAACTGATTGTAATTGGCACCGCTTACTTTACGGTTGTCGCCATGTACCAGACGGTACATGATCTCTTGATGCAAGTATTAGTAAACCACATTTTAAACTATTTGTCAAAAACCGCGTGTTTATTTATTAACTCTAATACCCTTTTCTTTTTCTCTTCCACAATCCCGTCAGCCTCTGCCTCAATGTTTAGTCTGATTAAAGGCTCGGTGTTAGAACTCCTAAGGGATAATCTCCAGTCGGCAAAGGTAATGGCCACCCCGTCCAGCTCACTCACTTCACCATCGGCAAATTCCTTTTTCATGATATTAATAATTTCAGGGGCATTTTTTACCCTGAAATTTGTTTCTCCCGATTCATGGCTTCTTTTTAAAGATCTTACAAGCTCCGATAATGTTTTTCCTTCTTCCGTCATCACCTTTAAAACCGTTAAAATAACCGGCAATTGAGACTCGGCATTACCTGTTTCGCGGAAAAAATAATGGGCTGAAGATTCCCCTGCGAATACTCCGCCTGTTTCGTGCAGTTTCTCGGTGATGAAAGCATGCCCCACCTTTGTAATTACAAAAGTTCCGCCCAGCTCTTCTACAATTTTCCTGGGGGTAAGGATATACCTGATATCTGCCAAAATTTTATCCCCTTTATGCTTTTTTAAAAGCTCCCTGGCAACCAGTGCCGTAATATGGGAGGGGGGGACAATTTCTCCTTTTTCATCAATAAAAAATAACCGGTCCCCATCCCCGTCTGTGGCTATCCCTAAATCAGCATTTTCCTCAACTACTCTTTTCCGTAAATCTGCCACATTGTCTTCATCCAAAGGATCAGCAGGATGAGCCGGAAAAGTCCCGTCCAATTCAAAATTCATCTTTATTAAATTTCCGGGGATATGTTTGAATAACTCCTCAATATAAAGGGAAGCCATGGCGTTGGCAGTATCGGCCACTACTTTAAAGGGTGTTAATTTTGGATTGCCGGCAATCCTTAAAGCATTTTTGACATCTTCTACCACTACACCTTCTTTTTTAGTAATTTTTCCGCCAGCCATTTTTGGGACATCAACTTTTTCCAAAGCCAGTTTTTTAATATCTTCCATGCCGGTGCTTTTGCCAATTTTTATTAAACCCTGTGGGGTATACATTACAATCTTTAAACCGTTATAATCTTTGGGATTATGAGAAGCAGTTATCTGTATGCCAGTGTCGTATTTACCACCAAAAACTGCATAGTAAAAAGTGGGTGTTGATACCAATCCTATATCAATAACTTCTGCCCCCATCTCCACCAGAGTTTCTGAAACAGATTTAAAAATTGCCGGAGAGGATAATCTCATATCTTGCCCTACAACTACAGATAAAGATTTTTTGTCAGGGGATTTATCTAAGAAAAATTTATAAATGGCTCTTGTTATAGGAACAGCATTATCTTCGTTTAACTGTGTAGGATAAATACCTCTGATATCATAACTTTTAAAAATCTTTTCAGGTGGTATAGTAGTACTCATGAGCAAATTATTTGAAAATTTCTGGGCCTTTTATGAAAGACATTATACCTTAAATGTCACAATTGCTGCCATACTATTTACCCTGCAGCTTGTTCATCTTTGAAACCCTCAAAAAAGCCTTTATTGCTTTAAAACAGAAACTGTCATAAATTGAGCGTAATAAAACAACTTTTTGTTAAATCCTGAACCACATACTGAGGTAAGTCTTATCTACTACTCATATAATATTTATTTCTTGTATTAATTATTCGAATAATCAATACATATCTGCTTTAATGATTTAAATCATTTATTTTTTCCACACTTGCCTGGCTACTTTTGAAACTAGTCTCAGTTTATTTTCCTGATCTCTAAACGTTAAGTTATTTCCCTTAGCAACAGAAGCAAAACCACACTGAGTGCTTATTGCTAATCTCTCTACTGGCACGAATTTAGTTGCCTCCTCTATTCTTCGTATAACATCTTGCGGATTTTCTGGTAATGGCGTTTTCGTGGATATTAGACCCAAAACTACTATTTTATTCTTCGGTACATGGCTCAGGGGAGAAAAATCACCAGCTCTGTCGCTATCGAATTCTAATAACAATCTATCTACTTTAGCTTTTTTAAATACTATTTTAGCGATTTTCTCATATCCTCCTCTGGCCATAAAACGATTTTTATCATTGCCCCTGCATATATGCAGACCTTTTGTTCCGGAAAAACTCTCTAACACATCATTTATCATTTCTACGCCATCATTAACTAAGGTGTCTGGATTAAATCCTTTACTTTTAAACCACTCCTGTTGAATCGGATCAAGTAACATCCCAAACTCTGGTGCATCTATTTGTACGTAGGTAACTCCAATCCGCTCTAGTTCAGCCACATCTTCTTTTAATATTTTGGTAACTTCTTTTAAGTAATCAATGGGAGACTTATAAATTTTGTCAGAAATTCCTGGGACAAAATAGTAGCTCATCATAGTTGGGCTGGGAATAGTTATTTTTTTAGGTTTATTTGTTATCCCTCTAAGAAAAGAAAATTCATCAACAGAAATGTCATGCTTTTTACTAAGTTTTTTGACTACCCCGACTGTTACCGGATCTACTATTTTATTTCCTTGCATGTCAAACCAAATAACTGTGTTGCCTTTAATATTCCATTTAAACCCTTCAACTGCTTTCACAAAATTATGGCAAAATACCGGCCTTCGCATTTCTCCATCTGTCAGAACATCAACCCCTGCCTTTTCTGAAATAGCAACAGCCTGCTTTACTGCTTTATCCTCAAACATAATAAACTCTAAAGGCGTGATTTTACCTTTTCTTAATTGATCTTGAGCATCTAATAGGAATTTAGGTCTCAGCATACTTCCTATAACTTCTGCTCTAATAATTTTTAATTTTCTTTGTTTCATATTATTCCTTTTGGATAATAGCCCTTAGCGATATAGGACTGAAATTCATTAAATGTCCTTTAACAAAATCATGTTCAACTCTTTCTTGCATAACTTGATCTAAAACTGGAGGTTGAGCATCAGTTACTGACCAACTCCTTATCCCTGGTATTTTGGAAAGTACATCATCAAATTCTTCTTTTGAAAAAGCAGCAAAAAATGACGGTAAAAGAAGCGGTACTATTTTTCGCTTAGTCGCTTTTAAACGCTCTTCCAATGATTCCAAAAATTCCGGTGTTGTGTGCCTTTGGTAATCAGCAATAATAACATGTCCACCTGGTGTAGTTATACGAATAAATTCTCTCATAGCCATACCTAATCTATCTATATTTGCCATTTGATGAGTAGCATTATGACATATTACAAGATCAAATGAGTTATCAGAAACAGGTATATCCTCTACAAGTGCGGTAATAATACCGATATTTTGTTCGTCAGTTACAACTGTATGAGCTTCCTCCTTTGCATGAGCAGTCATTATTTCATCTCCATCATGAAACCAAACGCTTTGCACTCCCAATCCCAGAAATTCCCTACCCAATCTTCCAGGCCCGCACATAGCATCCAGTATTCGCATCCTGCCAATGCTATCTTGTCCAAACATTCTTTGAACTTCTAAAGCAAGGAGTAAATCATCCGCTGACTCCGGGTAATCACAACCATCTATGTATGTTTGAACCTCACCACCTTCAAATAGTTCAGATTTTTCAGGAATACGCACTTTCCAATCATGATCTCTAAGGCGTTTTCTTGCCACCAGGGTCTCCAAGGATCCTAAATCCCCTCGCGTTATTTGCCCTTTTCCTTGCAAGCGACCATGCGCAGCGGCAAGATCTACGGCACTATTTATCTCAGACCGATCTACTCCCGCACTAAAAGCCCTCCCGAGAAGTTTTCGGGCTCTTTTAGAAAATGTATTTTGTTCTTGTACTTCTATTTGTTCTTTCATATTTTTCTCCTTTCAAAATTTTAATTACATATCTTAAATCCCACCTTGCAGGTCTGAAAGCTAACCTGCAAGGTTTTTATATTTAGGCAGTTGGGATATGCTTAATTTCTGCAACGGCTTCTCCGTCAAACTCTAAGACTGCAGATTTATATCTCTCTATCTTAATATCAACACCCATAGGCACACCTCCGAGTCTACCGCTTAAATCGTCTAAGCGCACCTCGGCGCCCTCGACTTTGTCAGTTACAATAAGTCTCCTTCTTCTATCTTGCCAAAATATCTTTCTTATCTCTCCTTTGAAACGCAACTCTATTTCCTGTTGAGTCCCAACTAACTCTGTCTCGTTAACAGGCCTCCGATTCCACCCATGCTCAACCTCCCATCCTTCTCTATTTAAAAATCTTACTTCAACTGTCATACTTGTCACCCCCTTTCATAAAGGCTTTTCATTAAAAAAACCCTTGCCTAATCACTAGTCTATTTGACTAACGATCAGACAAGGGCCTTGAAAGGCGGTACCACCTTGTTTCCGTTTACCTTATTCCATTAAAAATCCCACCGTGTAGTGGGACTCGAAATTTTTGCGATAAACGCTTATTCTCGAGTGCTCCAAAATCTTTTGACACACTCATGCGATATGACGGTTCGCACCCGGCTAAGCTTTATTGGCTTACGACTCCAGAGGGTAATTCGAAATAAAGTTTTCGCTAGACTTGCTCCAACCGTCTAGTCTCAGATGTCCTCAAACTTACTTCTACTATTTCTCTATCACAGTCTTTCTAATATTCAGTTGTACTATCAGTATACCACAAAAAGTCAATATGTCAACTATAGGGTAATAAACTTCCAGGGTTCTTTTGTGTTTTTTGTTTCTTTTGCCTTGACCACAGTTTTGCCCTCCTCTTTCAAACCAGGAATTAGCTGTTCATTCATCCTATTTAGGATATTGTCTTTAACCGAAAAAGGCACTATAGAAGCTCCGGAGGGTATATTTTTGTTTACCTCGGGATGAGTAGCTATAAAATCTGCTAGCTTCGCAGTAAGATTCATATTTTTATCAAGCTGTTGTTTCTTACTCATATCATTTATATTATACAACTTTACTTCTTTTCATAAAACCCTTTTTATAATCCTGATACCTCAATAAGATATCTTGTATTGCCCAAGTATACCATACATGGACAGTACCCTTCTTTTTAACTCCTGTAGTATTAATGATTTCTTTATAATCATCAAGAGAAACTCTGAAATGCCTTTGCAAAAATCCATGGGTACTATCATAGCGTACAATAGTAATCCATTCATTATCAACTTTTGTTTCATAAGAAACATTAATAACTTCTAAAATATTTCTTTTGTTATCAACCCTACGAATGTGTGTAATCTTATCCATATCAGTTAAAATAATTTCGTTGGGCTCTATTTTAGAAAACTCTACATTTTTAAGAATATACTCCTTTGTTAAATGATTTAATTCTTTTGCTAAACTCCAAGAATATTTATGTTTTCTATACCTTTTTCTTTTCATAAAGCATCACACCAGATACTTTTAACTTAACATAAAGCTGGAGGGAGTTTACAAGCGGTAAATCTTACCTTTTTGGGGATTGTTTTTTGGCTCTGGCTTTTTGGGCAAGGCCGTATTTTCTTCTTTCTTTTACTCTGGCATCACGAGTTAGTAAGCCATCCTTTTTTAAAACTGTCCGTAGTGTTGGTTCTATTTTTGCAATTGCCCTGGAAATTCCATGGATTACTGCCCCAAGCTGGGAAACCCTACCTCCACCTTCTACTTTAACAGAAATTGAATATTTACCTATAGTTTTGGTAAGCTCTAAAGGACGGTTATAAAGTTTTTGAAAAACTGGTCCTAAAAAATACTCCCCGACCGGCTTACCGTTAATGGTAATTTGCCCCTGTCCCGGAGAAATTCTCACTCTGGCAATAGCTTCTTTGCGCCGCCCCACCACTGCCAAATCGCCTTTTCCTTTTTTCTGCTCCATAGTTTATGCTCCTTTTGCTTCCTCCCCTGAGTATACTTTTAATTTTTTTATCATTTGTCTTCCTAATTTAGTGTGAGGAAGCATACCTTTGACTGCATGTTCGATAATATACTCAGGTTTTTTTACCAGCATTTTATCAAAAGTTTCCTGCTTAAGTCCCCCTGGATAACCTGAATGTCCGGTATAAACTTTATTTTGCATTTTTTTACCGGTCACTTTAACTTTTGAGGCATTAGTCACTACCACCAAATCCCCGGTGTCCAGATAGGGTACATATTGAGCTTTCTTCTTACCCATTAAAATGGTGGCCACTTCTGTTGCCAGTCTTCCCAAAATTTTTCCACCGGCATCAATAACATGCTTTTCTCTTTTTATTTCTTTTATTGATAATCTATTTGTGCCCATATTTGAATTATGAAGCATGAATCATGAATTATGCTTTCTTACTCCTTTTTATAGTCGGTTTAGCTTTTATGGTGGCCTTTGAAACTTGTTTTTCAATTGTCTTTTTCTGCTCTTTTGTTATTTTCCTTGATTCATTATTCTTAATTCTTGATTCTTTTTCCAAAGGCTTCAACTTCTCTGCTCCAATCAGATTCATTTTTACCATCAAGCTTCTATCTCCTTCTCTTATTCCCATTTTCACCAGAGATGTATATCCGGAAACTCTGTTTCCTAACTTGGGAGTTATTTCTTTGATAACTCTTTCCTCTAAAGCTTTGTTGGTAAAAAATGCCTGAAGTAATCTTTGAGAGTTTTTATTCTTTGCCAGAGTAATAATTTTATCAACCAGACCTTTGATGGATTTTGCTTTGGCTTGGGTGGTAGTGATTGAACCGTGCAAGAAAAGTTCCTGCACTAAACTTTTAAATAGTGCTGTTCTTTCATTTTTATTCCGTCCGAGTTTTTTACCATAAACTCTATGCCTCACGAAGAGTCAACCCCCTCTCAGATAGCTTTTCCGATATTAAACTTAGTGACTTAGTGCCTAAATTTTTAGCTTTTAAAAGTTGCGGGCGTGGCATACTGATCAAACCCTCGATAGTGTTTATCTCTATGGCCTTTAAGGCATTAGTAATTCTTACAGGCAAATCCAACTCTTCAACTGTTAGCTTAAGAGTTTCTTCTGAAATGGTAGACCCTGTCTCTTCAACTTCCTCTTCCAAATCCGGTTCATAAACTTTTCTGAAAGTTTCCGACAGGATTTTGGAAGCTTCATTTAAAGCTTCCGGTGGAGTAGTAGTTCCGTCAGTGGTAATATCTAGAATCAGTTGATCAAAGTCTGTTCTTCTGCCTACCCGGGTAGGAGCCACAGAATAATTTACTGCCACCACCGGAGAAAACAAAGCATCTACAGGAATCCTGCCAATTTCGCTGCCTTTTCTTTCCTCTGCCATCAAGTAACCTCTACCTTGTTCAGCTATCATTTCCATACTTAGTTTTGATTTGGAATCTGTTAAGGTAGCAATTACTTGCTCCTTGTTGATAATCTCCCCATCTCCCTCTATTTCCAAGTCTCCGGCTTTGACCACTTTTTTACCAGAAACCTTTAAAGAAAGTTTTACCGTCTTTTCTCCGGCTATTTGCAAACGGACTTTTTTAAGATTTAAGATTATTTCAATCACGTCCTCCATTACTCCATCTAAGGTAGAAAATTGGTGGGCTACCCCGTCTATTTTTAGGGAAGTTATAGCTGCTCCCTTCAGTGAAGTGAGTAAAACCCTTCTTAAACTGTTTCCCAAAGTATGACCGAACCCGGCCTCTAAAGGCTCAATTATCAGCTTAGCAAAATTGTCTTTTTCAACCTCTGTTTTAACTTTGAACATAGATTTTACCTTGAGTAGTACTCCACGATAAGCTGCTCATCTATAGATTGCTCCATTTCCTCTCTGGTAGGGATTCTTAAAACCTTGCCTACTGTAGCTTTCTTGTCAAGCCACTCCGGCAAGGTCTCTCTTTCATCCAGGCTCTTTTTAACCAAGATATTATCTCTCATTTGAGCCGAGATTGCAATAGTCTGCCCTATACTCACATGGTATGAGGGTATATTCACTTTCTTATCATCCACCAGCACATGACCGTGTGAAACCAGTTGCCTGGCTCCGGCCCGGCTTTTGGCAAACCCCAATCTATATACTATATTATCAAGTCTTCTTTCCAAAATCTGCAGTAAACTTAAACCTGTTGCGCCCTTGACTTTACCGGCTTTTGCTACATACCCTTTAAATTGTTTTTCCAAAATGCCATAAAGCCTTTTGGCTTTTTGTTTTTCGCGAAGCTGAAGTCCGTATTCGGAAACCCTTCTTCTCATCCTGGCCCCGTGTTGACCCGGAGGAATAGCCCCTTTTCTTTCCAAGGCCTTCACATCTTTACCTGTTAAGGCAATTCCTTCTCTTCTGGATAACCTTCTTTTAGGACCAGTATAACGGGCCATTAGACACGTCTCCTTTTTTTAGGTCTGGGGCCGTTGTGGGGAATGGGGGTAACGTCAGCAATCATGGTAATATTTACTCCGGCACTTTTTAAAGCCTTAATGGTGGCATCTCTGCCTGCTCCGGGTCCTTTTATATACACCTCCACAGCGTTTATCCCTAAATTTTTAGCTTTTTGAGCCACAGCCTCCATGGCGGAAATAGCGGCAAAAGGAGTCGCCCTTCTGGCACCTTTGAAACCGGAGTTGCCGGATGATCCCCAAGCCACAGTATTACCTTGCGGATCTGTTAAAGTGACTAAGGTGTTATTAAAAGTAGCAGTGACATAAACCCTACCACTGGTTAGTTGCTTTTCTACCGTTTTTTTGGATTTTGATATGATCTGTTTTTTAGCCATAGGTTCTACTTAGCTCCTCCTGTTTCCGGACCCCCGGTTTTAGCCGCCACTTCTTTTCTGACGGTTCCTACAGTTTTTCTTTTACCTCTTTTGGTTCTGGCATTGGAGCGGGTTCGCTGCCCCCTGACCGGTAAACCTCTCCTGTGCCGCAGTCCCCTATAACTACCGGTTTCTTCCAGTCTTTTTATATTTTGTTCAATTTCCTGCTTTAAATCTCCTTCTACTTTAAATTGTTCCACTGCTTTTTGCAGTCTATTAATTTCCTCTTCAGTTAAATCTTTTATTCTTTTGCCTCCCTCAACTCCGGCATCTTTGATAACTTGCACCACATTAAACCTGCCTATGCCAAATATATAAGTTAACCCTATGTCTACTCTCTTATGCTCGGGAAGATCTACACCAGCTATTCTAGCCACTTATACAACCCTCCTCAATTTTAAATTTTAAATTCATTCTATCCTTGTCTTTGTTTATGTCTCGGGTCACGGGGACAGATGACATACAACATACCCTCACGTTTGACTATTTTACAAAATTTACATCTTGTCTTAATACTAGCAAGCACCTTCATAATATTCCTTTCACTTGACAGAAAAATTATAATTTCTCAAATTTTTCTGTCATCCTGAGCGAGCGAAGCGAGTCGAAAGATCTCCTTCGGTATGTCCGCTTACTCAGTTATTTCAGCCTAAACGTAATTCTACCTTTATCAATATCATATTTCGGACTCATTTCTACTCTGACTCTGTCTCCTTCCAAAAGCCTGATATAGTGCATCCTCATCTTACCCGAGATATGACACAAAATCACCCTGCCTAAAAGCTCCTGCAGACTATCGCTTTTATCAATCTCAATTCTAAACAAAGTATTGGGCAAAACCTCAACAACTTTACCCTCTACCTCTATAACATCTTTTGCCATATTTTTTTATTGGTTCTACCTCTTACTATTCCATGCCTATAAGTTTTTTAGGTCTAATGTGCTGATCTTAAACTGTAAGATTGTACCAGAATTAGCTTCCAAACACAACCCATAGATCTTTAAAATCTTGTTAATACCTCTGCCTTTTCCCTTCCCACTATTACACTCATTTCAAACAGCCCTGATAAAGACCCGTCTGCTGTGGTAAAGGTCCACCCGTCAACACCTAAAACTACCTCAGGTTTTCCCATAGCATAAATTACTTCAATTGCCAATGTCATTCCTTTTTGAAGCATCATTCCCGTGCCTCTTTGGCCATAACCGGGAATTTCCGGACCCTCATGTAAATTCTTTCCCACTCCGTGTCCCACCAGGCTTCTTATCACACTAAAACCTGCTCCTTCCACCCTAGTTTGAATGGCATTTGAGATATCACCTACCCTTTTACCTTCTATGGCCTGAGCTATACCATCCCACAATGCCTGCTCCCCCACTTCCAAGAATTTTTCTTTTTCTCTTTTCACTTCGCCCTTTGCGCTTTGCACTATTTTTGTCCATGCGCAATCAGTATGCCAACCTCTATATTCAACAGCCAAATCCACACTGACCAGATCACCTGCTTTAAATTTTACCGCAGTTGGTATCCCATGCACCACAGCTTCATTCACTGTCACGCAAGTGGCAAACTTGTAATTTGGCACTGTTTTATAAGATAGGTCTCCTCCCAAAAAGTAGATCTCTTTTTCGGCAATTTTATCTATTACTAAACCACTTACTCCTACTTGTACTGACTCAGTTGCTTTTCGTAAGGCGGCAGATGCAATCTGGCCGCTTTTTTTGATTAAACTCTCCTCATAGCTATTTCTTATTCTGCTCATGGCCAGTTTAAATAGCTTCCGATTTGGCTTTGAACTTGCTCTATTGTTCCTCCCCCGTCAATTTCCACTAACTTTCCTAAACTTCGGTAATAGTCAAGCAAAGGCCGGGTTTGCTCCTGGTATAGATCCAGTCTTTTTTTAATCAGCTCCTCGGTATCGTCCTCCCGTCCTCTTTTCAAAAGCCTGTCTATAGTTTTTTGCGCTTCTAATTTCAAATAAAAAACCTTGTCAAATTCCGGATCAAACAACCTGGCTTGCTCCAAAGTCCGCGGATAACCATCCAGAACAAAACCATTTTGCACATCTTTTTGGTCTAATCTTTTCCGGATAATTTTCGAGGTAGTTAAATCATCTACTAGCTGCCCTTGATCCAAAATTTGTTTTATTCTCTTACCTTCCTTTGAATCTTGTTGAGCCAGCTTCCTATAAATATCTCCCACTGTTATTTTTGGCAAGTTTAAATCCTTAGCCAAAATTTCCGCCTGGGTTGATTTACCGCTGCCTTGCGAACCAATTAACAGAATTTTCATAACTCACCTTCTGGCAAATACCTCATAACTTCTTTCAATCAGCTTACTTTCAAACTGTTTGGCAGTGTCTAAAATTACTGACACCACAATCAAAAGTCCTGTACCTCCTAATATCAAAGTCTGTATGCCGGTAATTTGTGAGGCAATTGAAGGCAAAATAGCAATAGCTCCCAAAAAGAGTGCTCCTGCCAGAGTAACTCTAACCATGATGTAATTAAGATAAGCAGCAGTTTGTGTGCCGGGTCGAATTCCCGGAACAAATCCGCCGTATTTTTTAATTTCATCAGCCACCTTGGCAGGATTAAAAATTACCGCCGTATAGAAAAAAGTAAAACCTACCACCAGTCCAAAGTAGACAAGATTGTAAACCAAACTTCCCGGGTTAAAATTGGCAGCCAAAATTCTGCCTAGAGATGACAGCTGCGGTTGAGGTAAATTAGCAAAATAAGAGCCGGCAAAAGAAGGAACCAGTACCAAAGAAACTGCAAAAATAATTGGGATTACTCCGGCCTGATTTACCCTTAAAGGCAGATAAGTTTGGGCCCCGCTGCCCCCTTCTCTTCCTGCCACAAACCTTCTGGCATAAGCAATGGTAATTTGTCTTCTGCCTTCATTGATAAAAACTATACCGGCCACAACTAAAACAGACAAGGCAAGAAATAGTAAAATACTTAAGACTTGAGTTTGATCAACTATAGAAACTGTTTGTGTCAAAACTACCGGTAAACGGGAAACAATACCGGCAAAAATCAAAAGCGATATGCCGTTTCCAATACCATATTCCGTAATCAGCTCCCCCAACCACATCAGGAAAATAGTTCCGGCGGTCATCCCCACTATGATTGCTGCAATTTGGATGGGGGCGGTTTCAAATAAAACTCCCTGGTTTTTCAAAAGTACAAACATACCGATGGCCTGCAATATACTCAAAGGAATAGTTAAATATCTGGTATATTGATTAATCATCTGCCTGCCGTATTCTCCTTCTTTGGATAAAGCTTCCAGTTTTGGCATAATCATGGTCAAAAGCTGCAAGATAATTGAGGCATTAATATAGGGATTTAAACCTAAGGAAATAACAGAGAAATTGGCTAGGGTTCCTCCGGAAAAAATATCCAAAAGCCCCAAAAATTGATTTGAGGCAAATAAGTTTTGTAAGGCTACCAAATCCACACCGGAAACAGGAATATGTGAAGTAATCCTGAAAATTACCACCAGTAAAACAGTAATGAAAATTTTTCTTCTTAGTTCTTTAATCTTGAAGGCCGATATGACGGGAGATAAAATGCTAGGCATTTTCTACCTTTCCTCCGCTTTTTATAATTTCTTCCTGAGCTTTTTTGGAAACCGGCAGTTTTACTAAAAGAGACACGCTTAGCTTACCACCGGCCAAAATTTTTACACCCTTTTCCATATCTTTTTTATTTATCAAATTAGCTTTTAAAAGTTGTTCCAGATCTATCGCAGATTTTGATTTAAAAACATTTAATTTATCTAAAGTCAATACTTTAAGCTTGGCAGAAACTTTACTATTACCCAAACCCCGTCTTAAGGGAAGTTTTTTGTAAAGCGGTAACCCGCCTCCGCCAAAAGATACGGGCATCTTGCCTCTTACCTTTTGGCCTTTGGTGCCGCGGCCTGAAGTTTTTCCTTTGCCGGAACCAACCCCTCTACCCAATCTTTTACTGCCTTTACCTTTTAATTTTAGTAGTTTATTAAGTTTCATGATTCTTCCTTTTTTTGCTTATCTATTTTCCTTAACTGACTAAGTGCCCGCAGAGTAGTATAAACATTGGAGGCTTTATTTTTAGTTCCCAGACTTTTAGAAACTATATCGGCAATGCCTGCTGCTTCCACCACTACTCTGACAGCGCCTCCGGCAATTACCCCGCTACCAATCGGCGCCGGTTTTAGTAAAACTCTGGCTGCTCCAAATTTAACTAAAACCTGGTGGGGGATGGTTCTGCCTTTAAGCGGAACTTGAATTAAATGTTTCTTGGCATAAGCAGTGGCTTTTCTGACAGCCGACTGAACCTCCAGAGCCTTTCCCAACCCTACTCCTACTTTTCCTTTTCTGTCTCCAACCACCACCAGTACCGACAGTGATCTTCTGTCTCCTCCTTTAGTTTTTTTGGAAACACGGTTTACCTGTACCACCCGCTCAAAAAACTCTGATTCCTGTTGCGGGGAATTTTTGTTATATTGATTGCGTTTATTTCTTTGATTCATATTTAAAACTTCAGGCCTCCCTCTCTTGCTCCTCTGGCCACTTCTGCTACTCTGCCGTGATATAAAAAGCCACCTCTATCAAACACCACACTGGTGATTTTAGCTTTGGAAGCTTTCTCTGCCAACTTTTTACCCACCAGATAAGCTTTTTCTTTTTTGGTCCCATGAGTTTCTTTATCAGATGTAAAAACTAAAGTTTTCCTTATGCTATCATCAATAATTTGTGCATAAATGTGCTGACTGGATCTGAATACAGACAACCTGGGCCGCTTAGCGGTTCCCATGACATTTTTTCTGATTTTATAGTGTCTTTTCACTCTTAAGTCTTTTTTCATAATAGATCCTTCGTCTGCTTAGTACCTCCTCAGGATGAAGCAAAGCTTCACTTTGCTCCTCCTGCACCGGCAACTCCCACTTTAGCACTCTTTCCTGCTTTCTTTCTGATATATTCACCCGAGTATCTGATCCCTTTACCTTTGTATACATCCGGTACTCTCACTTTTTTTATATTGGCCGCCACCTGTCCCACCAACTGTTTGTCAACCCCCGAAACACGAAGCTTGGTATTATCCGAAACTTCAAATAAAATCCCCTGGGGCGCTTGGACTTCCACCGGGTGAGAATATCCTACATTGAGCATTAGTTTATCCCCGCTGACCTGGGCTCTAAAACCTACTCCCACCAGTTCCAAGTCTTTACTCCAACCTTCAGTTACCCCCAAAACCATATTGGCAAGCAGGTTTCTGGTCAAACCGTGTAAAGATTTAGCCATTTTTGACTCATTTATCCTTTTGACAATAATTTGATTATTTTCTATCTCCACTTTAACAGCCGGGTTAATTTCCATCTTTAAGGCCCCTTTTGACCCGTTAACCACCACACTATTTCCAGTTTTTTCTACTGTTACCCCGTCAGGTATTAAAATTGGCAAGCTACCTATTCTTGACATAACTGCTACCAGACAAACGCCAGTACCTCCCCTCCTACTTTTTCTTTTCTTGCTTTCTTGTCAGTCATCAGGCCCCTTGGAGTAGAAATAACTGCTATCCCCAAGCCGTTAACCACAAAAGGCAAATCAGAAACTCCTTTATAAATGCGCAAGGAGGGTTTGGATATTCTTTTAACATCTATAATAGCCGGTTTTCTGTCTACATATTTTAAGGAAACCTCCACTTTTTTTCCTTTCACTTCCACGCCTTGCAAAAAACCTTCCTTTTGTAAAAGTTTCATCAGATTAACAACCAGTTTGGAATAGTTTAAAGAAACTGTCAGTTTCCCTGACAAATATCCGTTTTTTACTCTGGTTAAAGCATCGCCTATACTGTCCATTCTACCAACTCGCTTTCTTCACCCCGGGTAATAAACCCAGGTGTGCCAATTCTCTAAAACAAAGTCTGCAAAGTCCGAATTTTCTAATATAAGCTCGCGGCCTACCGCAACGCAAACAACGGCTTTTCTTTTGTACTTCATATTTAAATTTAGTTTTTACTATATTACTTACTTTAGCCATAATAATTAGTGATAAGTCAGAAAAAGACTTTTCACTTTTCACTTTGCACTTTGCACTTCCTTTCTAAAAGGCATTCCTAAGTTTTCCAGTAACTTCCTGCCCACTTCTTTATTTTTAGCAGTTGTAATGACAGTCACAGCCAACCCTCTTACTTTATCAATTGTTTTATAATTCACTTCCGGAAAAATTGTCTGCTCTTTCAAACCGATATTTAGATTACCCATATTGTCAAATGATTTATCGGAAATTCCTTTAAAATCCCTCACTTTGGGCAAAACTACGCTGATTAGTTTATCCAAAAAAGCATACATTTTGTTTCCCCGCAAAGTAACCATCAGCCCAATTGGTTGTCCTTTACTCAATTTAAAATTGGCAATAGATTTTTTGGCTAAAGTTACCACCGGTACCTGGCCGGCCAAAGCTGCTAAGTATACCTTAGCTTTATCTAAAACTCCAGAGTTTTCCTTAGCTTCCCCCAATCCCATATTAATGACAATTTTTTCCACCTTTGGTACTGCCAGTCTGTTTTTTAAAACCAGCTCCTCCTGTAACTTTTTTTGTACTTCATTTATATACTTATCTTTTAATCTATTCATTTCTTGTCTATCTCCTTCCCGCATTTTTTGCATATTCTGACTTTCTTATTTTCCGCTGTTTTATATCCCACTCTGGTTAACTTATTACAACCGGGACAAACTAAAACTACGTTTGAAACATCCAGTGATTTTGGAATATCAATTATTCCTCCTCCGATACCTTGCTCGCCTCGCGACGCGGGCATTTTTCTAATATGTCTTTTATACATATTTGCTCCGCCTACAAAAACCCTCTGCTTACTTGCCAATACATACTCCACCACTCCCTCTTTTCCTCTGTCTTTTCCCAACATTATTTTGACTTTATCTCCCTTTTTAATTTTGGACATTTCTACCTACCTTCCCCTTCCAATGGACTCAGTCTACCGAAATGTCCATCACGAAGTTTGGTTTTACTTAACATTATTTGTTTTTTAATTCTTAATTCTAAATTCATAATTCTTAATTCCAGTTACCAAACCTCCTGTGCCAAAGATACAATCTTGTTATAGCCTGCTTCTCTGACTTCCCTGGCAATGGGGCCGAAGATCCGGGTGGCCCGCAAATTACCGTCGTTGTCTATAACTACCCCGGCATTATCATCAAATTTAATATATGAGCCGTCATCACGCCTGCTTTCTTTTTTGCATCTGACAATTAAAATCCTCACTATCTCATGGTCTTTAACCTGACCAACAGGGTCTGCTCCCTTAACCACACCCACCACAATTTGGCCTAAAGTAGCTTTTCTTTTGCCTGATCCACCCAAAGGCTGAATCACCTGCAAAGCCTTAGCTCCACTGTTATCTGCAACTGTTAATCTACTTCTGTGTTGAACCATAAGTTAGTAGCTATTAGCTAGGAACTAGTTTTCCCCTTTCTTTCCCTTGTTTTTGATTTATCACTTTTGACTTTTACATCTTGTTTTATTTCTTCACCAGCCTCTTGACTCTCGACTCTAGACTCTACTTTCTCCTCCGGCATAACCTGGGCAATCGCTTCTTCTGCTTTTTCTTTCATGACTTCCTCGGCAATCTCCGCCAAACTTCTGCCTAATATCTTAATTACTCTAAATGCTTTTCTTTTAGAAACAGGTTTGCAGGGAATAATTTCCACAATATCCCCGTCTTTGACTTCCTCTTGAGTATCAGCCAGATATTTTTTAGTTTGAATATAAGTTTTTTTATATAAAGGATGTATGGCTACCCTTTCCACCAAAACAGTGGCTGTATTTTTTAGTTTTGTTGAGACTACTCTGCCAACCATTAACTACTTCCTTTCTTTAGTTCCAGTTCGGCCAGCAATTCCTTTTGCCTGACCGCGGTTAGAACTTGGGCTATATCTTTTCTTTTTTTGTCCAAAGCTTTTAAATCTTTTAATTTTTTCATATTCTTATCCAATACCATCCCAGCCAGCTCACTCTTAAGAGACTTCACCTTAAGCTTTAATTCTTTCAAATCAAGTCCTTTAATCTGTGTTAATTCGCTTTTTTTCATGCTATTCCTTTATTTACAAATTTAGTTTCAATCGGCAGTTTATGGGAAGCCAGCCTTAAAGCTTCCTGGGCAATCTCTGCTGGAACAGCTCCCATTTCAAATATTAACTGTCCCGGTTTAACTACGGCTACATACCCTTCTACATCACCCTTCCCGGACCCCATCCTGCTTTCGGCAGGGTGCTTGGTAATAGGTTTATCAGGAAAAGCTCTAATCCAAATACGTCCGCCCCTCTGGGTAAAATGCGCCATGGCCCGTCTGGCAGACTCAAGTTGCCTGGAACTGATCCAGCCGGCCTCCATAGCTTTTAGTCCGAATGCACCAAAAGCTAAAGTTTCACCCCTGGTGGCTACCCCCCCTCTTTTGCCTCTAAAAGTTTTCCTATATTTGCTTCTTTTTGGTTGTAATAGTGCCATTATATTTCAACTTCCCCCTTATTTATCCAAATTTTCACCCCCACATAACCGGATTTAGTTAAAGCCGGAAAAGAGGCAAAATCTATGTCTGATCTTAAAGTATGCAGAGGCATGGTCCCTGAAGCTTTCCATTCTCTTCTACCGATTTCCGCTCCACCTATTCTGCCTGACAAAACTACCTTTACTCCCCTGGCCCCGGACCTCATGACTCTTTCAATTGCCTGATTCATCACTCTTTGAGCCGGCAGTCTTTTAGCCAGCTGTTCTGCCACGGACTGAGCTACCAAATAAGCCGATAAATCTGCAGCCTTTAGTTCCATCGGCACAATCTCCAAACCGTTTTCGTTTTTAATATCCAGCTCGCCGGCTAGGAATTTCTTAAGTTCGGTTAAACCGCTTCCGCCTCTGCCAATCAAAACTCCCGGTCTGGAGACAAAAATAATTACTTTCAGTTTATTAATAGCTCTTTCTATTTCCACTGACTGGATGCCGGCAGGACGAAGTTTTTTCATCAGCAGGTCTCTGATTTTTATATCCTGCAGGACAAATTGCTGATATTTGTCACCTTTGGCAAACCAGCGTGATTTCCATGTAGCTGATATTCCAATCCTGAATCCAACCGGATGTATCTTCTGTCCCATGAAATTAGCTTTCAGTCTTCAGCTATCAGCTTTCAGACTTTTCTCCTTTCTTTTGAGCTTTTATGCTTTCTGTCTGCTTTGTTTTCAGTCTGACGACTGACGACTGACGACTATTAGCTACCAGCTCATCACTTAGCACTATCTTGATATGGCTCATTCTCCTTTTATACGGTTTAACCCGGCCTCGGGTACCGGCTCTGAACCTTCGCATCTTCATACTTTCATTAATTTCCAATTTTTTGAAAACTACCTTCTCTATCTCCATCCCTGCCTGGCGGGCATTGGCCAAAACCGTCTCTATGGCTTTGGTCAAGTTTTTGGCTGCATATTTTGGGGTGACGCGCAAAACATCCAAAGCCCTGCTAGGCTCCATATCTCTTATCATGTCAGCTACCAGCCGGAGTTTCCGGGGACTGGTGTGCAGATATCTTTGTATAGTTGTTATTTCCATAAGTAACTTAAGTTTTCGCCGTAGATTTTTCTGTCACCTTTCCATGACCATGAAACTTTCTGGTTGGTGCAAACTCACCTAATCTGTGACCTACCATTGATTCAGATACAAACACCGTCACAAAATTTTTTCCCTGATGTACTAAAAATGTATGCCCCACAAACTCAGGTGGAATCTGTGAACGTCTTGCCCAGGTTTTAATAGGCGTCTTTGCTCCTCCGGCCTTCTGCACCATTACTTTTTTCATCAATTTCTCATCAATATATGGACCCTTTTTTGTTGACCTGCTCATTTAGTTTTGCGAAGCAAAACGCAAGCTTCGCTTATTTTCTCCTTTTAGCAATGTACCTATCAGAGTATTTTCCTTTTGGTCTGGTTTTACCAACGGCAGGACGGCCGTATTTTGTCATTGGTCTTTTCCGTCCGATTCCTGATCTGCCTTCTCCCCCTCCATGCGGGTGAGAATCAGGATCTTGAGCCACACCTCTCACTGTTGGCTTAATTCCCATATGTCTGCTTCTTCCGGCCTTACCTATGACTCTTTGCTTCATTTCCTCCTGGCCTAGACTGCCAATAGTGGCTAAAGATTCCAGAGGCACCATTCTAACCTCACCCGAAGGTAATTTCAAATGCGCGAAGCCTGCCTCTTTTGCCAAAAGCTGTAAAGATACCCCGGCACTTCTTCCCAAAATTCCTCCGCCCCCGGGAGTAAGCTCCACATTATGCACCAAGGTACCGATAGTCATATTTTTAAGTTTCATGGCATTTCCCGTTTTTACCTCTGTTTTTTCTGAAGAGATCACTTTATCCCCTAACCCCAACCCCTTAGCAGCCAGTATATATCTGTATTCTCCGTCTTCATATTTAATAAGAGCAATATTGACGTTTCTGTTCGGATCATATTCAATCCCTGCCACCTCTCCGTTTACTCCAAACTTATTCCTTTTAAAATCAATCTTCCGATAGTACCTTTTGTGTCTTCCGCCCTGGCCCCTCACAGTCACCATACCACCTGATGCTCTGCCGGAATGTTTTTTAAGTAATTTTTTGAGTTTTTTCATTTTCCAGTAATCACCTTTCTTTGGGTAGTTGGAGCTGCGCCTACACTGCTTTTTTCCACTTTTACTTTAGTCCTTCCTAAAATATCTTTTTTCTCTTTTAACTTTATTGGCTCACCTTCCGCAGTAGTCACGGTTACTTCCTCTTTGGGGGTTTCAAAAAGGGCGATTTTGGCACTTTTACCAACTTGAACTATGGCTTTTTTTATCCCGGAAGTTTGATAGGATTTTCTGACTCTTTTTTGCTGTCTAATTTTACCTTTGACATTAATTGTTTTAACCGAGATAACTTTGACATTAAATTTACTGGCCACAACCTTGGCAATTTGTAACTTGGTAGCATTTTTGTCTACCTCAAAAGTATAGAGGTGGTTGTCTGCAAGCTTCATGCTTTTTTCTGTAATAATAGGTCTTTTCAAGATTATCATTTTGCCTCCATTTTTGGTCTTACCAATTTATCCACTGCATCTTTTGTGATAACAAGCAGGTCATGTCTTAACACCTCATAAGTATTAATCAGGTTGACCGGTAAAACATCCACTCTCGGAATATTTCTTGCAGCCCTAGTAACTTTCTCCAACTTTTCTCCAGTCACAATCAATGCCCCGCCTTTGGAACCGACTTTTTCTAGAAACCTGATCACTTCTTTAGTCTTGCCGGTTGCCTTTTCAACTCCGGTTAAACCTAAAGCTTTCTTGTCGGATACTTTTGCAGAAAGAGCGGAAATTAAACTTGCCTTTTTCATTTTTTTCGGTAGGCTTAACCTGACTTTTCTTGGCTTTGGTCCAAAAATAATTCCTCCGCCAACAAAAATCGGGGCTCTGATGGCACCGTGTCTGGCTCTGCCGGTTCCTTTTTGTCGGTAAATTTTGGCAGTGGAACCTTTTACTTCACCGCGAGTTTTGGTGGAAGCAAGTAATTTTTTTTGATTTGTCATATACACCCTCAAGGCTTGGGTTAACAGTTTTTCATTAACCTCTTTGCCAAAAATCTCTTTGGGCAGACTCAATATTCCACTAGCCCTTCCAGCTAAGGAATAGACAGGAACTGACAAACCACTTGCCCGAGAAGTTCGCGTAGTCACAATCTTTTTTCTACTTGTTACTTGTTTCTTGTCACTTGTTACTTTCTTAACTGGCATTTTCTTCTCCTCCTTCGGGCGCCGAAGCCTCTGGCGAAGGAACCTCTTCTTCAGATAGTTTCTCTTCTGGTGGCGGCGTATAACCTTTAATTCTTCCCAGATTGGTAATCATTACCAAACCTCCACTGTGTCCCGGAACTGCTCCTTTAACTACTAACAAATTTTTTTCTTTATTTATTCCCACAACTTCCAAATTCTTCACCGAAGCTTGAGCACTACCCATATGTCCTGCCATTTTCTTACCTTTATAAACTCTTCCCGGAGTAGTTCCGGAACCAATTGAACCCGGGGCTCTGTGTCTGTCAGACTGACCATGAGTTTTAGGGCCACCATGAAATCCCCATCTCCTTACTCCACCTTGAAATCCTTTACCTTTGCTAGTTCCGGTTACTTTTACAGCATCTCCAATAGAAAAAACCTGGTCTAGTTTGATTTCTGTCCCAGGCTGTATAGTCCCGAGCGAACCTGTACTGAGCGGAGTCGAAGTAGTCGAGGGATCTTCCATAATTCTGACTTCCCTAAACCATCTAATCTTTTGGTCCAGACCGGCCGCTTTAGCATGTCCAATTTGAGGCTTCTTGACGCTCTTTTTGCTTCCATACCCCAGCTGAATAGCACCATAGCCGTCTTTGCCATTATCTGTTTTAAGTTGAGTGATTAGATTAGGAGCAATTTCCACCACAGTAGCCCCAACTCTTCTACCTCTTGAGTCATATGTAGCTGTCATCCCTTTTTTGATTCCAAGTAATGTGTTTACCATAATTTAAAGCATTAAAAAGAGTGAGCCCTTCGACTTATCTCAGGGTCTCACTCAGTATCTCGCCTAGAGTCGCCGTATCTTCTTTCGACGTGCGATCTACTGAAATTTTAGGTTAAAAATTTTAACCTGACCTTATCATGTAAGGAAATTGTAACAAGATCAAAGCTTAAATGCAAGCACGAAGCTAAATTAGGAGATTTGGTCTTCCGGGTGCCTTAACAAGCCAGGCCTTTCCTAAACCCATCCTAGCTGCTGCGTCCAGTACTTCCTGGCGATCAGGAGAATGTGCCACTAACCCAATTGCACTCTCACCCCAACTTTGACCCGGTCTTTCAACTCTTAAACCAATAGCCAGCCATTCCCCAGGGTGTTGACGGCCAGCTTCTACGTGATTTGCATCAAACCATTCCTCTTTCAGCTTATCGTAAGTTGCATCTGGTCTGGTTGGCACATCTCTTAAGGAAGGAGTTGTACTTTTAGCTCTTTCTACTAGAACCATAATTTCCTTATATTACATTTTTATTATCATGTCAAATTTCATATTACAATCAACACCAAGAGTTTGAACCTACAAACCCGGTTTGGAAATTTGAAATATTTTTTATTTTCTATGGAAAATATTTCTGACTGCTTCTTTTGCTAAGACTAGCCCTACTGTTACCCAAGTAGAAAGCCTATCTAGAGAAGTTCTTTATCACTCCTAGCCTATACCTTTCAAGATCTTCAACCAACTTACCAAAGGGTGAGGCAGGGAATAAATCTTCAATCTTCACTTTAAATTTACATCTTTACTTCAATATCAACTCCGGCCGGGATTTCCAGATGCATGAGGGAATCTATTGTTTTTTGGGTGGGTTCTAAAATATCAATCATCCTTTTGTGGGTTTTGATTTCAAAAGCTTCTCTGGCATTTTTTTCTACATGAGGGGAGCGAAGCACTGTAATTCTTTCTGTTTTGGTGGGAAGTGGTATCGGGCCAACGATTTTGGCACCGGTTCGAAGGGCTGTATCCAAAAGGGACTCACAGGTGTGATCTAACACCCTGTGATCATAACTTTTAAGTTTTACGCGAATGCGTCCTCTTGGCATACAGATATTCCCCTTTCAACGTGCTACTATTTTAAGCCACTTAAGCGACTTAAGCAATAATTTTGGTAATGACTCCGGCTCCAACGGTTTTTCCACCTTCACGGACAGCAAACCGCAGTCCGTCTTCCATAGCCACCGGGGTGATTAGTTTTCCTGTCACTTTCACAGTATCGCCCGGCATAGCCATCTCTACCCCTTCCGGAAGTTGAACTTCACCGGTCACATCTGTGGTCCTGATATAAAATTGTGGCCTGTAGCCTTTAAAAAACGGGGTGTGCCTTCCGCCTTCTTCTTTACTTAACACATAAACTTCTGCCTCAAATTCACTGTGAGGGGTAATAGAACCCCCCTTTGCCAAAACCTGGCCCCTTTCCACATCATCTTTTTCAATACCCCGAAGCAGTATCCCGGCATTATCTCCGGCCTGTCCTTCATCCAATAATTTGTGAAACATTTCAATACCGGTCACCACACTCTTTTTAGTTGGCCTGATTCCTACAATTTCTATCTCTTCATTAACTTTAACCTTACCTCTTTCAATTCTGCCGGTGACCACTGTTCCCCTGCCTTTGATGGAGAAAACATCCTCCACTGCCATCAAAAACGGCTTGTCCACATCTCTTACCGGAGTAGGGATCCACTCATCAACTTTAGCCATCAGATCTTCAATGGCTTTCACAGAATCAGCATCACCTTCTAAAGCTTTTTTAGCTGAACCTCTGATAATAGGGGATTGCGGGTCGTATTCATATTTTTTAAGTAAGTCTCTGACCTCTTCTTCTACCAGATCCAACAGTTCCGGATCATCCACCATATCAACTTTGTTAAGGAATACCACAATAGCCGGCACACCCACCTGTCTTGCCAAAAGCAGATGTTCCCTGGTTTGAGGCATGGGGCCATCAGGAGCAGACACCACTAAAATGGCTCCATCTGTTTGAGCGGCACCGGTGATCATGTTTTTGATGTAGTCAGCATGGCCGGGCATGTCTATGTGGGCATAATGCCTTTTTTCAGTTTCGTATTCCTGATGGGAGATATTAATGGTAATGCCGCGGGCTTTTTCTTCCGGGGCATTGTCAATTTGGTCAACGGAGCGGGCTTCCGCCATACCTTTGTCAGCCAAAACCTTGGTGATAGCAGCAGTCAAGGTGGTTTTACCGTGGTCAACATGACCCATGGTTCCAACATTTACGTGCGGTTTACTCCTGTCAAATTTTTTCTGATCTGCCATATTTTGACCTTAAAATCCAGCTCACTTAAAGCTGGAGTATACAAAATATACAATAATCCTAATAAAAATGCAATAGTTAAAGTAGTAATAATCTATGGGGCAATTCTGTTTAAAATTCTGCCGAGCAGAGACTGGCTGCTCTCCACCACCTGGCCATTTTCAGCTGAGACAAAGGCTTCGACTTTAGTTTTGATAGGGATAAATCCTAATAATTTGTGTGTTTTGGTACCTTTAACTTTATAACCTAACACTCCGTTTTCAGTTTCCAGCTTGACCATATTAGGCACACTGGCCAGACTGTTATCCACTTTCTCGCTGATGACATCGTCCATAACACGGCCAGCCAGCATATTGCCGACAGCTTCCTGAGGTAAAACAGTGACTACTTTGATCCCTGCCGGAGTGGTAACTGTTAACTCCCTGGTAGCGGGACTAACCGATAAAGGAAAATTGGTTAAAGCTCCTATTCTTTTTTGGATCAGAGCCACCTGGCCCGGGGCTGTGGCTACCTTGATATCTTCTTTTTCCATCTCATTTTCTGCATCCTCTAAAGCTTCATCTTCCGCTTCATCCTCCGGTTCAATTTCATCCTCACCTTTTTTAACCTTAGTTTCTATTTTAATCTCACGGTTTTTTACCTCATATTTGGTTCTTAAATTTCCCTCCCTGATTTCTGTTTTCACTGGAGGAGATATTAGGACAGTTGAGTTAGAATTGCCAGATTTCCCTGATCCGGAATTGCTTGAATCCAAACCACTGTCTTCATCTCTAGCCAAATAAACTCCCGATACGTTTGACTTACCATCATTGTAATTTCTGGTAATTGGAGTAAAAGAGGAAATTAGTATAAGAGCCAGAAAGCCGATTGTTAAAACAGATAATAAATGAACAATGCCTTGTTGTTTTAAAAGAGACATTATATTTAACTTAAACTAAAGGTAAGCTCTTTGTCAAATCATTTACTGTTAATTTATAAAGTTAATTTATAAACGTTAATGTTCTACTCTGCCGGTGAAACCTGAGGATTCAATGATTTTTTGGGTAATATTAGAAGGAACCGGTTCATAGTGATCTGCTTCCATATAATAAGTTGCCCGGCCTTGAGACATACTTCTGATGGCTGTGGCATACCCATGCATTTCTGCTAAAGGCACTAAGGCTATTACCACTCTGGCATTTCCTCTTGAGTCTGAGGATAAAATTTGAGCTCTCTTGGCAGATAAATCACCAACAATTGATCCTAAAAATTCCTCAGGAGTGGTTACCTCCACCTTCATTATTGGCTCAAGAAGTATCATATCTGCCTTCTTAGCAGCATCTGATAAACCTAAAGATGCGGCGATTTTAAAAGCTATCTCAGATGAATCTACATCATGAAAAGACCCATCGTAAACTGCGACCTTTATATCGGTTACCGGATAACCTGCTAAAATTCCGGTGTCTTCTTTTTCAATAACTCCTTTTTCAATTGGCGGAATAAATTCCCTGGGGATAGCTCCACCGACGATCTCTGAGACAAATTCTCTGCCCTGTCCCCTGGGAAGAGGTTCTATTCTAAGTAAGCAATGTCCGTATTGACCTCTTCCTCCGGTTTGACGAATGTATTTCCCCTCACCTTCTGCTGTCTTTGTAATTGTTTCTTTATAAGCAACCTGCGGTTGTCCTACATTGGCCTCAACTTTAAACTCTCTTTTCATCCTGTCAACCAAAATCTCAAGTTGTAGCTCACCCATACCGGCAATAATGGTTTGGCCTGTTTCCGGGTCAGATTTGACTCTGAAAGTAGGATCCTCTTCTGCTAGCCTGTTTAGGGCATAACCTAATTTTTCCTGATCGGATTTTGTTTTTGGTTCAATAGCTAAAGAGATAACCGGGTCTGGAAAGGAAATATTTTCTAAAATAATCGGGTTAGTTTCATCACAAAGTGTATCTCCGGTAATAGTATCTTTAAGTCCCACTGCTGCCACAATCTCTCCGGCAAAAGCCTCCCCAATTTCCTCCCGGTCATTGGCATGCATGAGTAGCAATCTGCCAATCCGCTCTTTAATTTGCTTGGTGGAGTTGTAAACATAAGAACCGCTTTTTAAGATTCCCGAATAGACCCTGATATAGGTCAATTTCCCAACGTGGGGATCGACTTGAATTTTAAAAGCCAAAGCAGAAAGAGGCGCATTTGGATCTGCCGTTCTTATCTCCTCTTCAGAAGTTTTTGGATTTCGGCCTGTTACTTGTGCTATATCCTGGGGAGACGGCAGGTATTCAACTACACAATCCAGCATTGGCTGGACACCTTTATTCCGCAAACTGGATCCAGCCAGAACAGGCACGATTTTATTATCAATCACAGCTTTCCTTAAGGCCTTTTTTGCTTCATCTACACTAATTTCTTGTCCGCCCAAATATTTTTCCATTAACACATCATCTGTGCCTGAAATTTCTTCTACCAATTGCTCACGAGCCTGTTTTACCTGATCTACCATATCTTGAGGCACTTCGGCTTCTGTAAATTCAGCACCCGTACCCTCTTGTTCTAAGCCTGTCGAAGAATCCCAAATAAAAGCTTTTTGGGTCAAAAGATCCACTACTCCCTTAAAATTATCTTCTTTACCAATAGGCAAGTTGTATGCCAAGGCATTAGCCCCTAATCTGTCTCTGGCAGATTGGATAGTACCCAAAAAATCAGCCCCTATCACATCCATTTTATTGGCAAAAGCAATAAGGGGCACTTTGTATTTATTGGCCTGCCTCCAGACAGTCTCAGTTTGTGATTGCACACCGGAGGCGGCATCCAAAACAATCACCCCGCCATCTAAAACCCGGAGTGATCTTTCCACCTCAGCTGTGAAATCCACATGTCCGGGGGTATCAATTAAATTAATCCTGGTTTCTATATTTTTAAAAGGACCGGATTTTGGGATCCAGAAGGTGGTAATGGCAGCAGAAACAATGGTGATACCTCTTTCTTTTTCCTGCTCCATCCAATCTGTAGTGGTGGTACCCTCATCTATATCCCCTATTTTGTAGGTTCTGCCTGTGTAAAAGAGGATTCTTTCGGTTGTGGTGGTTTTACCGGCATCTATGTGGGCAATGATACCAATGTTTCTTATCCTGTCCAGCGGAAAATCTCTTTTAGTTTTCATTATAGCCATGTTAGTTTTCCAAATCCTTAATAATTTTCTTTACTTGCTCTATTTGAACCCTTAAAGTTTCGGCATCTTCAATTGCCATAGTGTAAGCTGCATTTTCTGATAAATCTCCTTCTTGGGCTGCAGCGCCTTTTTTAAACTGGACTGCAACTAGTTGATCCTCAAGTTTTTTGAGGTTATCCTGCCACATTTTCAATTTTTCTTTTTTTAATTTAGTATCCATTTTATTCAAAAAGCCTCCCTCAAACTGGGGAGGCAATAAGTAAATATTAGTCAATTTACCCTCAAAAGTCAAATAGGAATGGGTGTTTTAAGTAGATGATTCTCTATTACCAGTACCAGGTTCGGTTCTAGGTGTTATTTCAAACACTACCAGAGGAACTCCTGGTACTTCTACAGTTCTCAAATTTGCAGCTCTTGCTTCTCCTATTCCTTTCCTCACATCATCCATTATTCTCTGTCCTAAGCAAGAGGTTGCACAAACAGGTACAGTTCCCAGTAATGAACCAACTCTTTCAAGTCCAGCTTCTAATCTCATAGTATGATTCTACCACATCCTGCAAATAAATAGCAAATCAGTGCCAGATACCGGCTATTTTAACTGATAAATCCAACCTGGTTGCCAATTAAAAAAAGCCATAATTAATTCTTCCAAAGATTTTCCATTTATCCAATACTCCAATCCATATTGGGTAGCTCTATGCCCAATAATTAATACTTTTTTGCCATTGCTAATTTTTCTTATATGATCCAAGAATTCTTTCATCCTTTTTAAGCAGTCTTCATAACTCTCCCCATTTGGAAACGGTTTTGTTATATGTTCTACTTTTAATGAATCAACTTCTGCACTTGGATGTTGGGTCAAATCTCCATAATTACATTCCCTAAGTCTTTTATCTTTAATAATGGGGAACTTACCCCCAAAAGCAATTTCTGCAGTCTTATATGACCTTTTTAAATCAGAACAAAATATGGCATCAAATTTTTCATCCTTACGTCTTTCCCCCAATTCTTTAGCCTGCTTGATTCCTAAAGGGGATAACTCAACATCATTATGCCCGGAAGATAAATTCTTTTCATTATCAAAAGTGGTTGAATGAGTTTCAAAAATTATTGTAACCATTTTATTTCTTAGCACATTTATTACATTCGCAATACTCAAATTCATCCTTCATTTGCTTTAATGATTTAAATCATTTAATTTTACTAAAAGGGCTTCGATTTTGATTTATTTTCTAATTCCCTTTTTAGAGATCTCCATGTCCCCGAACCTTTACCTCCTATAGCACCAACACTAACAACACCTTTAGCCAGATTATTGAAAATTTCTATAAACTTCTCATCCCTCAAAATCTTATCCACTACTCTTTTATAGCCCCTGCTGTATTTTAACTTCATATTTACGGTGGAGATTGTAGGAAAACTCACACGCAAAAGTTTACTTATCTCCCGATACTCATATCCTTGCATTATAAGAACAGCTATTGAAATCCTCTTAGAAAACATGATCTGTTCTGTAGGGGTAAATAGATCCTTAACAGTTTCTTCAAAATCTGTTGGATTTTTTATTCCAATCAATGTTTTGGCAAAAATTTCCCAACACCTTTGATAAATTTTATCCGAAATTAAGTATTTTGAAACTTGAGTCATCTTGCTTTAATGATTTAAATCATTTTAATGATACAGTCCTCTTACATTGAAAGTCAAACCAGATCTTTCTCATAAAAAATGACATAAAATTTCCCCCAAACTAATCCTCTTTTAATCTCTTGATAACCCATTTTTATATAGAATTTTTGGGCTTTAATCCACCTAGGATCACTGCTTAACACCATTCTCTTATAACCCATACTTTTTGCCCGTTTTTCTAGTTCTTCAACAATAGTCCGCCCGAGCCCTTTCCTTTGAAAATCTGGATGCACTCGCAACCTTTTTAGCTCAGCCGTCTCATCGTCTGTTCTTTTAAAAGCTGCCATGGCTAAAATTTTTCCTTCAAATTTACCAACTAGAAAATCTCCTCCTTTTAGGTAAACTTCTTCTATGTTATTCATATCCTGATCCCATGGATTATCATGATTTGGCATAGCTCCAATTTCTGCTAAGCTTAATCTATGTAACTCCCAAACAATAGGCTTATCCGATGTTTTATATCTTCTGATTTTTAAATCTTGCACAAGGAAATTATAGCAAAGTTAGATTTTTAGTCTAAAATGATAAGCGTATTGATCAAAACCCAAGGCTTTATAAAATTCGTGCGCTTCTTTTCTTGCTTTATCAGATGCCAAAAATATGTACTGACATTGTACAGACTTAGCAAATTCTAAAACATGTTCCATTAATTTTTTACCAAGCCCATGTCTTCTATAATCCGGATGAACATATAACTCTTCCACTTCCAAAATAGGTTTCGGGTATCGAACAACAGTTCTCACTGCATAAGTAATAAAGCCAATTATTTTTTCTCCTGAAATTACAAGATCCATGAAAGAATTAGGAGTTTCAATAAACTTTAAATAAGAATCATTATCAAGCACCTTATATCTTTCCGGATCATTAACAAAATTTCCGTATAAAGAAATTACTTCAGTATAATCATCCTTTGTAGCTCTTCTTATCTGAACCTCCATTAAGCTGATTTTAAATCTGCAAAAAGATAAAGTAAAGTTTTACCAGCGGAAGTGGGAGAATGCTCTGTTGGCTGCAGCCACTTTTTGAGTATCATCTCTTTTCTTTATAGCAATACCGGTATTATTTGCTGCATCCATTAGTTCTGCTGCCAGTTTTTGACCAAAGGTGTGGAATTGTTTATTAGATTTAGACTTAGCCCCTGTTAAAATCCACCTGATAGCCAAAGCCTCTTTCCTGTTTCCTCTTACCTCGCTTGGCACTTGATATGAAGCTCCCCCCACTCTTCTTGGTCTGACTTCCATTTTGGGGGAAACATTCTGGATGGCTTTTTCAAAAACAGTGACAGGATCTTGTTTGGAAACCTGCCTGATTTCCTCCAAAGCTGAATAAATCAAATTTTGAGCTGTGGATTTGTTACCACTTTGCATTACTTTATTAATAAAACGGGTGACGAGCCTTGAACCGTAAATCGGATCAGGAGGCAAAACTATCTTTGGCGCTTTTTTACTTCTCATCGTTTAAGCTCCCTCCCGGGCTGGAGCTGCCGCAGGTTGAGGTGCTGCTGCGCGTGGGACAGGCCCGCCTCCTCCTGATTTAGTTCCATATTTACTTCTGGCTCTTTTTCTGCCCACCACCCCTGCCAGATCCAACTTACCCCTCACCAGATGATACTTCACACCTGGTAAATCTTTAACTCTGCCGCCTCTTACTAGAACTATGCCGTGCTCTGCCAAAGTATGTCCTTCTCCTTGAATATAGGCTGTCACTTCAGCTCTGTTAGATAATCTGACTCTGGCTACCTTCCTTAAAGCTGAGTTGGGCTTTTTAGGAGTCATGGTTTTGACTAAAGTCACCACCCCCCGTTTTTGCGGGCTGAATGTTTGGGTAAAGCGTCTTTCTTTGGCATTAAAACTTCGACGCAGGGCCGTAGCCTTAATTTTTTTACTTAATTTTTTTCTACCTTTTCTAACCAATTGATTTATCGTAGGCATAAGTTTAACTCTCTATCTTCGCCCTTTCTGGACTGGTGGGAATAAGGCGACCAATTATAACATTTTCCTTAAGGCCAATCAGCTTATCTACTTTTCCGGCAATGGCTGCATCAGAAAGTACCGAAGTGGTCTCCTGAAAGGAAGCAGCAGACAGAAAGCTTTCAGTTTGTAAGGAAGCTCTGGTAATACCCAAAATGATAACCTCTGCAGTGGCCGGCTCTCCGCCTTCTGCCAGAATCCTTTTATTTTCATCTTCAAACTTCAGCTTATCAATAATCTCACCCGGCAGCAGATTAGTATCACCTTGAGACTCTACCCTCACTTTATCAGACATTTTTCTCACAATCACCTCAAAATGCTTTTCATTAATAGGCACTCCCTGAGATTCATAGACACTTCTTACCTCATCCACAACATATCTTTGAGCAGCCCTTAGGCCCTGAATCCTAAGAATTTCTTTAACATCAATATGGCCCGTGGCCAAAATAGTTCCTGCATCTATTAGTTGCCCTTCCTCCACACTCAAAGTGGAGGTAGCAGGAATAATGTATTCTCTTTCCTCATGAGGCTTGTGGGTGGTTCTGACTCTGACCCTGGTTCCCAAATCAGTCTCAACAACAGAAACTTTACCGGCAATTTCCGACATGGGGGCAATGATTTTGGGGGTTCTGGCTTCAAACAGTTCTTCCACCCTGGGAAGTCCCTGGGTAATATCCAGTCCCACTATTCCTCCGGTATGAAAAGTCCTCATGGTAAGTTGAGTACCGGGCTCACCAATGGCTTGGGCAGCTACCACTCCCACCGGTGTTCCAAGCCTCACCAGTTCTCTGGTAGTTAAATCAAATCCGTAACAGAAACTGCAAATGCCGTATTTGGCCTCACAAGTTAGGGGAGAGCGGGCAATAACTTTAATTACGCCAATTTTGAGAAGCTGTTGAATAATTTCTTCTGTCAAAAAAGTGCCGATTTTAACCAAAACTTTACGCCCCCTGGGCTCTTTAATTTCTTCGGCTACCATCCTGCTTAAAAGCTTTTCTCTGGCGCTTGAAAAACTGCTTTTGGTAATATCATATTCCAAACCCTCTGCTGTTTTACAATCTTCCATCCTCACAATCACTTCGTGAGCTACATCCACCAGTCTTCTGGTTAAATAACCGGCGTCAGCAGTTTTCAAAGCTTTATCGGCTACACCCTTACGGGCTCCCCGGGCAGAAGTAAAATATTCAAAAACAGATAAGCCTTGTCTGTAGTTTGACTTAGTCGGCAGTTCCACAATTTTCCCAGTCGGATCGGTTGATAAACCTCTCATGGCGGATAATTGTTTAGCCTGATCCCTGGAACCTCTTGCTCCCGCCTCCACCATCATTCTGATAGGATTATCCACCCCTAAGTAGTCCCAAGTAGCTGAAGCTAAATCTTCGGTAGTTTTAATCCAAACCATCTGTGACAGTTGTGATTTTTCTCCGGGGGTAATTAACCCTTTAGCCACATTTCCTTCAATTTTGGCAATTTCTTTTTCCGCCTCGTCCAGGTACTTTTGTTTATCCGGTACAATCCGGGCATCAAAGATGGAAATAGACAGTCCCGCAATGGTGGCTCCCCAAAATCCAAGTGCTTTAATATTATCCACCAGCTCAGTTACCGCTTCTTTGTCCATGGTTTGAGTAGCTTTAAGGATAAGGTCGCGGATGGTAATTCCTTTAATTACGGAGTTTAGAAATCTCATCCCAGGGGGCAAAACCGCATTGAAAAGTATCCGCCCTACTGACGTTTCAACTACTTCCTTATCAATCCTTACCTGGATCTTTTGCTGAACCCTAATACCGCCCAATCTGTAAGCGCGGGTAACATCTTCCTCGCTGGCAAAGAATTTGATCTTTTCTCCCTCTTTAGGCTCAGTGATTAAAGTAATGTAATAGCAACCAAGAGCCATCTCTCTGTTGGGTACGGTAATAGGTTGGGCATTAGCCGGACCAAAAATATTTTCTTTAGCCATCATTAAACTTTTTGCTTCCTCCTGAGCTTTGGAAGAAAGAGGAACATGAACGGCCATTTGGTCTCCGTCAAAATCAGCGTTAAAGCCGGCACAAATACAAGGGTGTACCTGAATAGCATTCCCGTCAACCAATACCGGGAAAAACGCTTGGATACCTAACCTGTGCAGAGTCGGGGCCCGGTTAATCAAGATAGGATGACCCTCAATGATATTTTCCAGGATATCCCAAACTTCAGCCAGCCTGCCTTCCAAGACATTTTTAGCTCCTTTAACGTTGGAGGCCAAACCTCTGCCAATCATCTCCCTTAGCACAAATGGTTTAAACATCTCCAAGGCCATCTCTTTTGGTAAACCTACCTGATCCAACCTTAAATTTGGCCCCACCACAATCACCGATCTTCCGGAGTAATCCACCCGTTTACCCAGTAAGTTTTGTCTAAATCTGCCCTGCTTTCCGCGCAACATATCCGATAAAGAACGAAGGACGTGGGTGGTGACCGGACCGCCTCTTCTGGAAGTTCGGGATGAAGCATCAATCAAACTGTCTACTGCTTCTTGCAGCATTCTTTTTTCATTTCTTAAAATGATCTCCGGAGCACCTAAATTAATCAGCCTGTTTAAACGGTTATTTCTGTTAATCACTCTTCTGTATAAATCATTCAAATCGGAGGTAGCAAATCTTCCTCCCGGAAGCTGCACCATTGGCCTAAGATCCGGAGGCAAAACCGGCAAAACTCTTAAAATCAACCACTCGGGCGAGATACCCGAAGAACGCATCCCTTCTATTACCCGCAGTCTCTTGGTAGCTTTGATGTGTTTTTGGCCGGTAGATTTTCTGACTTCCTCCCGAAGCGAAGCTGACAGTTTATCCAAATCTAACTTTTGTAAAACTTCCAAGATAGCTTCAGCCCCCATGCCCAGGGTAACAAAATCAGCCACCCCGTATTCTGACAACTTGGCGTACTCTTCCTCCGAGAGTAGTTTTAGCGGTGATACACTTTTGACTAAATCCGAAATGGCTTTGAAAATTCCTTCCAGCTGCCCCTGTTCTACCACCAAATTATCTCTTAATTTTTGTTTTTCCGATCTGTTTTTAAGCTCTATTTCTTGAGCTTCAAGTTCAAACTTTTCTTTTTCCAGCTTCTTTTTTAGATCCGCCAGATCTTTTTTGAGCTGGTTTTCCAGTCCCTTGATATTTTTTTCCAAAAGCTCTTTAGCTTCCTCAATTTTGTCTTGCAGGTTTCTCTCCAGCTTTTCCAAAGCAGCCCCTTTTAACGCCGGGTCAGTGTTGATTACCAAATACGAAGCAAAATAAACTACCGCTTCCAAGTTTTTAGGAGAAATATCCAAAATCAGTGACAGTTTAGAAGGGGCACCTTTGACAAACCAGGAGTGTGCCACCGGAGAAGCCAGGTTAATATGTCCCATCCTTTCTCTTCTGACCTTGGATTGAGTTACCTCCACTCCGCACTTATCACAAATCACTCCCCTAAAGCGGATTCTTTTATATTTTCCGCAATAACACTCATAATCCTTGGTGGGACCAAAAATATTTTCTGAAAAAAGCCCGTCTTTTTCAGCTTTTAAGGTTCTGTAATTAATGGTTTCCGGCTTGGTTACCTCGCCAAAAGACCAGGATTTTATAGCCTCAGGTGAGGCCACTGTCAGTTTTAAGCTTTCAAAATCTAAAAGATCATTCATCCTTATTCTGTCTCCTTTACTTCTTCGGCATCTAATAGTTCAAAACTGCTACCTTCTGCTTTCAATTCTGCTTCAGTGGCAATGGGAGTAGCTTCCAAAACCTGTTCCATCTGGGCTACTTCTTGAACTACTTCCGCTTTTTCTTCTGACTCGGCAGCCTGGATTATTTTGGCTCCCAAAGTATCTACAGCTAACCCCAGGGCCTGAAGTTCTTTTACCAAGACTTTAAAGGACTCCGGAATTAAAGCCTGCGGGATATCTATGCCTTTAACAATAGCCTCGAAAGCCTTGGCTCTCCCCACCACATCATCTGATTTAATTGTTAACATTTCCTGCAAAATATGGGCAGCTCCATATGCCTCCAGTGCCCAAACTTCCATCTCTCCCAATCTTTGTCCCCCCATTTGAGCTTTCCCTCCCAGAGGCTGCTGAGTTACCAAAGAATATGGCCCGGTTGATCTGGCATGGATTTTTTCTTCCACCATGTGAATCAGCTTCAAAATATAGTTTTTGCCTACTACAATGGTTCTGTCAAAAGGTTGACCGGTCCTGCCGTCTATCAGTTTAACTTTACCATCTGTCGATAGTCCGGCTTTTTTAAGTTCCTCTACCAGCATTTCTTCAGGAATCTTTTCAAAAACCGGAGCTGCCACTTTGTACCCTAATTTGGAGGCAGCAAATCCCCAGTGGGTTTCCAAAAGTTGCCCCAGATTCATTCTGGATAATACCGATAAAGGTGAGATGATGATATCCACCGGAGTACCATCCTCCAAATGTGGCATGTCTGCAGCTGCCACAATCCGGGAAATAACTCCTTTATTACCATGCCTGCCGGCCAGTTTATCCCCTTCAGTTACCTTTCTAATTTGGGCTACTTTAACCTTAATCCTCATCAAAGTACCGGTATCCAGCTCATCTCCTGCTTCTCTGGAAAGAATTTGCACTCCAATGACGATTCCTCTTTCTCCGTGTGGAATACGAAGGGACGTGTCTCTAACTTCCTTGGCTTTTTCTCCAAAAATTGCTCGCAGTAATCTTTCTTCCGCTGTCAATTCTGTTTCACCTTTGGGTTGGACTTTTCCTACTAAAATATCATTCGGCCCCACTTCTGCGCCGATTCTCACCAACCCCCCCTCATCCAAATTGGCCAAGGCATCTTCTGAAACATTGGGGATATCCCGGGTTAGCTCTTCCGGTCCCAACTTGGTCTCCACCATATCAACCTCATATTCTTCAATATGGATGGAGGTTAAAAGATCTTCTTTAACTAATCTATCGGAGATCACAATAGCATCCTCATAACCTAATCCTTCAAAACTCATATAAGCAATTAACAGGTTTTGTCCTAAAGCCAGTTCTCCCTTTTGAGTGGCTGCTCCGTCAATCAAAAGATCGCCTTTCTTAATTTTATCTCCTATTCTTACTACCGGTTTTTGAGAATAACAAGTGCCTTGAGGGGAATGAACAAACTTTTTAATTTCATATTCATACTCATTTCGGCCGGACTTCAGAATTAATTGCCTGCCGTCAACTGCCACCACCGTGCCATCTTCCGGAGCTCTTACCACCCGGCCCATATTATCAGCCACTACTCTTTCCATACCGGTTCCCACAATCGGGGCAGTTGGAATAAGAAGCGGGACCGCCTGACACTGCATCTGGGTACCCATCAAAGCTCTATTGGCATCGTCATTGGCCAAAAAGGGAATTAAAGAAGCGGAGGTGCCAAAGATTTGCTGAGGAGAAATATCAATTAAGGATATTTCGGAAGCATTTCCTTCATAAAAACTGCCTCTATATCGGGTAGGTACTCTTTCATCTAGGATATAACCCTTGCTGTCTACAACGATGGTGGCCTCGGTAATATGAAAATCTTCTTCATCATCGGCCGAAAGATAAACAATCTCATCAGTCACCTTGGGCTTACCTCTTTGCATTTCCACTTTTCTGTAAGGTGTTTCCAAAAATCCGTATTCATTGATTCTGGCATAAAGAGCAAGGTAGGTCACCAGACCAATATTTTGACCCTCAGGAGATCTGATTGGATCAATTCTGCCGTATTGAGAATGGTTAATGTCACGAACTGAAAAAGAGGCTCGGTCACGGGTAATTCCCCCTGCTCCCATAACAGATAGCCTTCTTAAATGATCCAACTCCGAAAGAGGATTAACCTGATCTAAAATACTGGATAGCTGTGAGGAACGGAAAAATTCATTAACGGCAGCAATCACCGGCTTGGCATTGATGAGTCCCCCCGGAGTTACTTCCTGATCAACCGCAGTCAAACTCATTCTTTCTTTAATGATCCTTTCCAGCCTCAAAACCCCAATTCTAAAAGCATTTTGCTGAACCAGCTCTCCTGCACACCTGACCCTTCTGTTAGCCAGATGGTCAATATCATCCAGCTTGTCTTCGCCCATACTCAATTTAATCAGATATTTGAGGGTGGCAATAATATCGGTATTGGTTAAAATCCAGTTTTCATCCAGGTTAGGAAGATCTAAACCCAATCTTTTATTAATCTTAAAGCGGCCTACCTTGGTTAAATTATAACGGCGGGCATTAAAAAACATCCCCTCCAGCAGAGCCCTGGCATTATCCAAAACTACCGGATCTCCCGGACGCATCTTTCTGAAGATTTCCAGCAAAGCCTCATCGCTGTTTTGGGTAGGATCTTTAGCCAGAGTAGTTTCAATGAATTTGTTATCCTCACTGTCTACATCCGCAAATAAATCCAGAATCTGTTGGGTTTCAGAAAAGCCCAGGGCGCGAAGAAAGGTAGTGGCTGCAAATTTCCTTCTTCTGTCGATTTTCGCTGTCAATACCCCGGTTCTGGTAATTGAAAACTCCAGCCAGGAGCCACGGTAAGGGCGAATCTCTGCTGAGTAAAGTCTTTTCCCTGTAATCGGATCGTCAATTGCCTGGAAAAATACTCCCGGAGAACGGACCAGCTGGTTAATAATAACTCTTTCTACACCGTTGATTATAAAAGTACCTTTTTGGGTCATTTGGGGAATATCCCCCAAAAACACCTCTTGCTTACTCCTTTTTCCTGTTTGTTTGTTAATTAAAATTGCTTCAATCTTTAAAGGAGCATCGTATGTTACCCCTTTTTCTCTGGCTTGAGCTTCAGAATATTTCCCTTTGCCAAAATAAAAGGACCCTAGTTCCAGGGTCCAGTTTTTTCCTGTGAAGTCTTCAACAGGAGAAATCTCCTCGAGGACTTCTTTAATTCCTTCTTTCAAAAACCAATGGTAAGAATCAAGCTGGATTTGAATTAAATTTAATTGGGGAACCAAAGAAGTTGATTTTCCCCAATATTTACGGTCGTTTTTAGTTACTGATGCTTGATTTTCAAACATTTGTAGATGGCCTATTTTGGACAGTTTTATCCCGCTATGCCGGGATCAACAAAAAGAAGCATACGTACTCGTACGCCTACATTTTTTCTATTAGACTGTCTTTAATTTACCACAACTTGGGGGGTTCGTCAAGGGGTGAAATAGCTGACATTACCCCAGTTTACATTCATTTGTCATCCCCGCTCGCTTCGCGAAGCGAGCGTATGCGGGGATCCAATTAAAAACGGGCCTGTACTGTTAATTAGATTCCTGCCTTCGCAGGAATGACATTTTGGCCACAAAGTGGGGTAAGTTCAGGTGAAAT
>CAZKAW010000003.1:43061-44332 GCA_964551255.1 uncultured Gammaproteobacteria bacterium | reverse complement strand
CCTGCCCTCCTCAGAGTTAATCCAGTTTACCAAATCCTCCACCAAATATGGCACCTCCACAGCAGGAGGAGGAGTATAAGAAACCTGGCCGGTTTTGGTGTTTTTGATCACCACTTGTCTGGTCCGAAATCTTCCGGAAATTTCAGGAGGCATGATTTTTTCGGTTGTCAGCCTGTGTATTTCCAAAATAGTTTCCAGGGTAAACAGATAAGTACCGACCTGTCCTGAGCGACCGAAGGGAGTCGAATGGATTTGGACAGAAATACCGTCAATAAACTTCAAAACATTTCTGTAATTGATGATCTCCTGGATATCTCTGTCTCTGGCTATTACCTCCTGGCCTTCCAAAACATCCTTTACTTCCTCCTCTGATAAGGGATTTCCTTCCAGGTGAGTGCCGTGATGAATTGTTCTCTCTATTGCTTCTTTTCTAAATTTAGCCTCCCAGGCAGGCACCAAAGGGGCATGAACAATTACTTCCCGGGCAGCATCAATTAAGCCTACATTCTTTAGTATGGAATGGGTAATGGTATATTTGGGAATAAACATTAGTCCTATCTTCCCATATTTCCCGCAAAAAATCTATTTGCAGACAATTAACGTCATTATGGTGTACGATCGCATCAATTATTGTCCAGATATGAGGCGTCACTAATTTTATTAATCTCCATTACCACTACCCATTTTTCTATTCCCAAATCTTTAATATAAGAGTTTAATTTATCAAAATCATTTCTTTTAGAAATCCAAACACTCTTTTGTAAATGCCTAAATCCCCATTTTTTAAGGTTTCTTCTAAAAAGGTTCCTGATAATTCGCCTCTGTTCTGGTATATCAAAAACCACTATCCTCCACTTACCATCCCAATCTTTGGGTTCACTACCTATCAGATCTTCACCAGAAGAAGTCAGTTTCAAGATAATGTCATCTTTCAGCTTAATTTCTTTAACTAAACCTGAATCTCTTAGACGTCTGATGGCTTTAGCTAAATCTGCCTTTTCTAAAGGATATTCCCATCCCTCGTGGTATGCATAATAGCCTGGATCATTGACAAAATCATCAAATCTAACAAACCCATCTACTGCTTTTTCCAAAACAGTTAAAATAAAATAGCTCAAGCTGCCTTTCCTTCTTGCCTTCATACCAATATAGTGTACGATCGTACACTATATTGTCAAGATTTCTAGCAATTTCTTGGATAAGTTACTTGGATAATTTATTGGAAGGAAAAATCTAACCCCCTGTATATTCATCCCAAGCTTTGATTTGGA
>CAZKAW010000003.1:40047-42961 GCA_964551255.1 uncultured Gammaproteobacteria bacterium | reverse complement strand
TTATTGGAAGGAAAAATCTAACCCCCTGTATATTCATCCCAAGCTTTGATTTGGAGATCTTCTATTTTTTTAGAAGTTAAAGCAGAAATTAGGGCTTCTGCTGCTTGTAAATTGGTAATAAGGGGCACTCCCATATCCACACAATTTCTTCTGATTAAGAAGCCGTCTGTCTCCCCCCTCCTGCTTACCTGCCCCTCTGAAATATTAATGGCCAAATCAATATTTCCCCTTTTTAGAAGATCTAAAACCGAGGGATGTAATTTTTGAGAAATTTTATAAACCCGTCTGTTTTTAACCCCGGATTCTTTTAAGAATAAATGCGTGTTTTCCGTGGCATAAATTTTATAGCCTGACTGGGCTAATTTTTTGGCAGGAAGCAGCATATCCAGTTTATTTTTGGCTCCCCCAATAGACAAAAATATGCTCTTTTTAGGCATTTTAAATCCGGTTGCAATTAAGGCTTTTAAATATCCCTCCTGCAAATCATCCCCAAAACAGGCCACTTCTCCGGTTGAAGACATCTCCACCCTAAGCCTTGGATCAGCCCCTTTAATTCTACTCCAGGAAAACTGGGAAGCTTTAACCCCCACATAGTCCAAATCAATAGTTTTAAAGTCCCCTGATATATCCTCTCCCAACATCACCCGGGTGGCAATACTAACAAAATTAAATCCGGTTACTTTGGAGACAAAAGGAAAGGAACGGGAAGCTCTTAAATTTAACTCAATTACCATAATTTGATTGTTTTTGGCCAGAAATTGGATATTAAAAGGGCCATGAATATTCAGTTCTTTGACAATTTTTTTAGTGGCAGTTTTTATTTTCCGCACAGTTTCCAAAAAAAGCCTTTGCGGAGGAAGAACAATGGTAGCATCTCCCGAGTGCACTCCGGCATTCTCGATATGTTCGCTTAAAGCATAAATTAAAAGCTCTCCTCTCTTGGCTACCCCGTCAATCTCAATTTCCTTGGCTCCTTCCACAAATTTGGAAATTACCACCGGGTACTTACTGGAAACACTGCTGGCTGTTTGCAAATATTTTTTAAGTTCCCCTGATGAATAAGCTACATTCATGAAAGAGCCGGAAAGAACATAAGAAGGCCTGATTAAAACCGGGTAGCTAATCTGGCGGGCAAATTTAACCGCCTCGCCCACAGTTTTCAAACTCTGCCAGGCAGATTGATCGATTCCCAGTTTATCCAAAGCCTGTGAGAATTTATCTCTGTCTTCAGCTCTATCTATATCTTTGGGGCAGGTTCCTAAAATTTTCATTCCTGCTTCAAAACAAGATAAGGCCAAATTATTGGCAACTTGGCCGCCAAACCCCAAAACTAAACTGGCCCCCTCCTCCAAATCATAGATGTCATTTACCCTCTCAAAGGTAAGCTCTTCAAAATATAACTTGTCTGCCACATCATAATCTGTAGAAACAGTTTCGGGATTGCAATTGACAATTATGGTCTTAAAACCCCTTTCCCTCAAGGTCTTGGCACAAGTGACCGAGCACCAGTCAAACTCCACAGAAGACCCGATCCTATACGGCCCGCTTCCCAATACAATGGCTTTGTCTTCACTTGACTCTTGACTCTTGACTCTTGACTCTACCTCACTCTCTTCCCCATGGTATGTCAAATACAGGTAGTTGGTTTTGGCAGGATACTCTGCTGCCAAAGTATCAATATGTTTAACTTTGGGTACAATTCCCTTCTTTTTTCTAAACTGCCTGATTTTATCTTCAGTAGTTTTAAAAGCTTTTGCCAAAAGCTTATCCGAAAACCCCAGTTTTTTGGCTTTTTCTACCACCTGATAGCTGAAGGCTGATGACTGAAGACTTCTTTCAAACTCAACTACCTCCTTGATTTGATATAAAAACCACCTATCAATACCGGTAGCCTCACAAATACTCTCCACAGTTTCTCCTTTTAAAAACTCCTTGGCTATGGCAAATAGCCGCTGGGTAGTGGGAAGCACTTTAGTGTCGTCAACCCCGTTTGCGAGTAAACCGTCCTGGCCAATCTCCAGCATCCTAATCCCTTTTTGTAAAACCTCCGGGAAACTCTTACCAATAGCCATCACCTCCCCCACACTTTTCATTTCCGATCCAATAGTGTCACTGGCTCCTGCAAATTTTTGTAAATCCCACCTGGGAATTTTTACTACCAGATAATCCAAGCTGGGTTCGAAAAAAGCAGAAGTGAAAAGAGTCACGCTATTTTTTAAATCAGGCAGATTGTAACCGAGGCCTATCTTGGCCGCAATATAAGCTAAGGGATAACCGGTAGCTTTGGAGGCCAGCGCCGAGGAGCGTGACAATCTGGCGTTGACCTCAATTACCCGGTAGTCGTTATTTTGGGGGTTTAAGGCAAATTGAATATTACACTCCCCTACAACTGCCAAATGTTCAATTACCTGCAAAGATATTTTGCGAAGGAAATGATACTGATAATTATTTAAGGTTTGAGACGGCGCAATCACAATGCTTTCCCCGGTATGAATTCCCATTGGATCCATATTTTCCATGTTACAAACTGTAATTTTATTACTCATATTATCCCTTACTACCTCATATTCTATTTCCTTCCAGTGTCTTAAATATTCTTCCACTGCCACTTGCGGAGTCTGTCTTAAGGCGGTAGTGACAATTTTAATCAATTCTTCCCTGTTACCCACAATACCTGAACCTAACCCCCCCAGGGAAAACCCGGATCTTACAAGAAGGGGAAAACCTAAACTTTGGGAAATTCTTATTGATTCTTCCACAGAAGAAGCAAATCTTCCTTTTGGTACTTTGATGCCAATTTTACTGAGCTCTTTGGCAAAAAGTTCTCTGTCTTCTGTTATTTGAATATTTTTAACCGGAGTTCCCAAAACCTTAACGGCGTATTTTTTAAAGATCCCCGCTTCCTCTAAGCTCA
>CAZKAW010000003.1:1755-40037 GCA_964551255.1 uncultured Gammaproteobacteria bacterium | reverse complement strand
GCTCAACCCACAATTTAAGGCAGTTTGCCCTCCAAAAGATAGGAAAATCCCATCTGGTTTCTCCTTTTCGATAACTTTTTCTACAAAAAAAGGCGTTACCGGTAAGAAATAAATTTTATCTGCCAGATCTTTGGAGGTCTGAATAGTGGCAATGTTGGGGTTAATCAAAACAGTTCCCACTTTCTCTTCTTTTAAGGCTTTTAAAGCTTGGGAACCTGAATAATCAAACTCTCCGGCTTCTCCTATTTTTAATGCTCCTGAGCCTAAGACCAGTATTTTCCTTAGCTTATTCATAAAATTTCAATGAATTCATCAAATAAATATCCTGCATCAGTTGGCCCCGGGTTTGCTTCCGGATGAAATTGGACAGCCATAAACGGTTTACTTTTGTGTCTTATTCCTTCATTGGTACCATCATTTATATTTATGAACCATTCTTTCCACTCACCCCCCATTGACTTCATATCCACTGCAAACCCGTGGTTTTGACTAGTTATGATGGCTTTGGTATTAGTTTGATCCAGTACCGGTTGGTTCTGGCTGCGGTGACCAAACTTTAATTTAAAGGTATTGCCTCCTGCTGCCAAAGCTAAAATCTGGCTGCCTAAACAGATGCCAAAAATGGGAATATTCTTTTTTAGCAATTCTTTGACGTTTTTAATGGTTTCTTTAGCCTGTTTGGGATCACCGGGGCCATTTGTGATAAGCACCCCGTCAAAGCTAAAATCTGCTTTCAACGGATCAAAATTCCAGGGAACTCTGGTTACCCTTACCCCTCTTTTAGTAAGACATCTGATAATATTCTCCTTTACTCCGCAATCAATTAGTAAAATATTTTTCCTGCCGCTTCCATAAACTTGTACGCTACTAACACTGACAAAGGGCAAAACATTCTCCGAATTGGGATCATAAACGGAGTGACTAGTCGCTAGAGTCAAGTAACTAGACTTTTTATTCCTTGACTCTTGACTCTTGACTCTTGACTCTATTTCTATCCTACCCAGCATCACTCCATGTTCCCTCAGGTTGCGGGTAAGTTTCCTGGTGTCTACCCCAGTCAAAGCAGGTACCCCCTCCTCTTTTAACCATTCTGCCAAAGTTTTCTCCGATTCAAAATGAGAAGGGTAATCAATATAATTTTGAACTATCAAACCTTTAACCTGAATTTTTTTTGATTCCCAAAACTCTTTTTTTGGTACTCCGTAACTGCCAATTAGAGGGTACGTTGAAACCAAAATCTGGCCAAAATACGAAGGATCAGTCAAGGATTCAGGATAACCCACCATGCCGGTATTAAAAACCACTTCTCCCGAGGTATTAACCTCTTTGCCAAAAGTTTCCCCTAAAAAAACTGTCCCGTCGGACAGAGTCAGTTTACCTTGCATAATCTTTGTATCAAAGCCTACCTAAAACAAGTGACAGAAGCGCCTCTCTTATATATAACCCGTTCCTGGCTTGTTTAAAATAAATTGCATTAGGGTGAGAATCCAGTTCTGATGCCATTTCATTCACTCTAGGAAGCGGGTGCATAAGTTTCACCCCCTTATCTAATTGTTTTAAAAATTCCTTCCTTAGAATAAATTCATCTTTGATTTTGTTATAAACCTTCATATCAGTAAATCTCTCTTTTTGAACCCTTGTTTGATACAAAAAATCTATCTTTTCAAAACCTCTGGGAGCTAAATTTAAAACCTGAAAATTCACTCCTCTTTTTTTGAGTAGATCCAAATATCCCTGAGGCATTGCTAAACTTGAATGAGAAATAAAAATTTGATTAACTTTAAAATGAGACAGTGCAACAGAAAGCGCATGCACAGTCCTGCCATATTTTAAATCCCCCATCAAAGCAACCGTTATCCCATCCAGTTTGCCAGCTTCTTTTTGCATTGTATAAAGATCCAGCATGGTTTGAGTCGGATGCTGATTTGGACCATCTCCTGCATTTATCACTGGAATATCCGCTACTTCTGCAGCTTCTTTGGCAGCTCCTGCTTTGGGATGCCTGATTATCAATACGTCTGCGTAGGCATCCATTATCCTTATTGTATCTTTAAAGGTTTCCCCTTTATGAATACTTGTTGACTCCGGATCATTAAACCCGATAACCCCCATGCCGATTTTTTGAGCTGCTGATCTGAAAGATTGTTCGGTCCGGGTGGATTGTTCAAAAAATAGCAAAGCTGCTATTTTTCCCTGGGCTATGGTATAATTGGATCTGTCGCTTTTAATATATGCGGGGTCAAATTTCTTAGCTGTTTTTAAAATAAAAAGCAATTCTTCCCTGGAAAAGTCATTTATATCTATAATGTCTCTATTTTTAAATTTAATATTCATAATACACCTACTTTTACCCTGAGCGCAGTCGAAGGGCAAAAAAAATCCGCCCCCTAGGCGGATCAGCTACTTTATTAAAATTACTTTAAAAATCCCGATATTAAGCATAAATCTTTTGATAGTTTAATAAATGAGCATTCACTTGTCAATATGTATTACAATATAAATTATGGCGACAAATTCCAAAGAAAGACGTTTTCATCAAGAGCTGTTACAACAACTTGTAGCTTTGTCTACTTCGGGCTTTGGGCTGGTGGCAGCCTTAGCCTGGAATGAAGCCATCCAGACTTTTGTTAAGGAATATATCCAAAGGTTTTATCCTGACCAGGCAGGAGTGGTTTCCAAATTCCTCTATGCCGTAATTATTACCGTCTTTGCTGTCTTTATCACCTACCAGTTGTCCAGATTATCCTCAAAATTCAATGCCGGCCAAAAAGGCTTTGCTCCAATATTAGTAGTCTTATTAATAGCTGTGGGAATAGGAGGATATTTTTCTTACCAACAGGTAAACAGAAACTCCTCCACTCCACCCCTTAACCAGGCTGCCTGTACCCAAGAAGCAAAATTGTGTCCGGATGGATCATCAGTGGGCAGAGTTGGCCCAAACTGCGAATTTGCCCCATGTCCCACTTCTAAAGAATCCACCTCCTCTGCTGAAACTACCAACTGGAAAACATATACAAATGTAAAATTCGGATATTCTCTTAAATACCCCACCTCTGGAAAAATTACTGAGGGTGGAGTGTATTCGGTAGACGGAGTATTTGTTGAACACTCTAACATTACTTCACTTCTACTGGCGGACGTTCAGCTTGGTATATCCGTCACCCAGAATAAAGATAATTTAACTTTAGAAGATTTAAAAAAAGCAGAATTTGGATCATTTGATAGAAAAGATATTAATTTGGACTGGTCGGGTCAGATGATTCAAACCACAGCACTCTCTGGTATTCCAGCTATTATAGGTGATACATCCGGAGTCCGTGGTAGTCGCTAAGTTATTGCCATTTACAAGGATCAAATATTTCAGCTTCGCTTTGAACCCGATATTAGTTTAGCTGGCGAGCAAATACTTTACACCTTTAAGTTTACAGACACAAATTGTTACTATGAGAAAGTTTGGTGCAAAAAAGCACCCTGTGAGCCTGTACTGCGTTGTTCCGATCAAAACACCATAGTTTTAGCAGCAAAAGAAGATTTAGCTAAACAGTTAAATACAGATATAAACAGTATTAAATCGGGTGAAGTTAACGAAGTTGAGTGGTCTGATGCCGGTTTAGGTTGTCCAAAAGACGGGATGATTTATGCTCAAGTTATTACCCCGGGATACAAAATCATCTTTGAATATAATGATCAGGAATATGAGTATCATACAGATAAGAGGACCAATTTTGTAAGGTGTGAAGACGGTAGAGCAACAAACTAACCCTTAAAATCCTGGTTCTATCTAAGTGCTTTTAGGAAATCTCCTAAAGACTTTCTGATAAAATAAATGTTCCGTTTGGTTTACGTTGGTTATCTTTCTGAGGAAATTTTTTTAGGCTTTTTAATACAGCCGGGTCAATTTGTAAAACCCAGGTTTTGTCTGAGCTGATCAATAGTCAATACCTCTCCCTTTTTGATATTTTTTCTAGCTTTCTTAAGTGCTCTTTCTTGGAGAGAGGTAGGTTGAAACTCATATACATTTTTTAAGGTTATAAGAGCCTCATGTTCCTCTTTGGAAATAATAACTAACTCTTTACCGTTAGTTAAATTCTTAGGTATGGTATACTTAAAATAGATGTTTCAAAAAGGCTTTGCTCCAATAATAACAGTCATCCTGGGAGTAGTTGTAGTACTGGGAACAGTGGGCGGGTATTTGTTTTTTACAAACCAGCCCCTACCCTTAATACAACCCTTTCTGCAATCAGAGGCCCCACCATCCCCTTCTCCCCTGGACCAATCCCAGGAGCAGACTGCCAGCTCTACCTCCCAACCTTCTCCCACCTCTAAAGAGGTTGCCAAAATACCCATTCTTTCTACCATCAACTGGCAAGAGATCTCTTTTAATGGGATAAAATTTAAAATCCCCCCAGAATCTTCTTTTAGAGAGAAGGTGACCGGATCTGCTTATCCTGACGATCCAAATGATGCTGCTTTGTTTTGGACATCTGCTACTATGGTTCCCCAGAGAGTAACAGTAGAACCTTACCAAGGAGGATCCAGAAGATCGCAATTTTTAAAAGGTATTAATATTGATTATTGTAAACCCCTCTACGAGGAAGCTTTATTTGGAACTGTTAATGCCTTACAAATCGCCATTGATGGTGATGAATGCCAGGGAGGTGGAGGAGGCATAGTAACAGTTGTGGGGGATAAACTGGTTATCTTCCATGACCTTTTCTATCCCACAGATACTAAAATAATCCACAGATATGACAAAAGAGACACCGTTATCTCTACAGTAACAACAAACTAACCTTCCCATCTTCCACCTTTAAAATCCTGGCTTTTTTTAGTAAAGAATCCGGGACTTCTGAGAGTTCTATGGTAGAAATTATGGTCTGTTGTTTAGAAGCTACAGAGACGATATGGTCCCGGTGGATGCTGTCCAGCTCTGAGAAAACATCATCCAGTAAAAGTATGGGCCTAACGCCCAAAACTTTGGCCATGTATTCCAACTGGGCTAATTTAAAGGCCACTGTAGCCTCCCTCTGCTCCCCCCTGGAGCCAAAGTGAGCCAGATTACGCCACAATCCCTGCCCTTCGACCCTTCGACCCATTCGATTATCACTCAGGGTCGTACTGAGTGAAATCGAAGCACGATTGCGCTCAGGGCTCAGGGCCTCGATGACAAAGTCATCCCGGTGTGGCCCTATTAAAGTGGCTGCCGCAGCTACTTCCCTGCCATTTATGGCCTGCAGTTTTTCCAGGGAAATTTCTGAAGGGTGATACTCAAAAAAATAATTCCCCAAAGGTTTTTCCAATTTATTAATAAATTCAAAAAACTCCTGGCGTTTACCGCTTATCTGCCTCCCTTTTTCCACCAGCTCCCTGGTCCAATATTCCAGCTCATCTGCCCTGCCGGCACCTTCCCTGATCCTTTTTAAAACCCTGTTTCTGGAAGTTAAGAACTGTTCATACCAGGTGAGGTTTCTTTTGTAATCTTTATCTATCTGGGCCAGCCCTACATCCAGATGCCACCTTCTTAAAGAGGGAGAGCCGGTGGTCATCTCAATATCAGAAGGCAGGAAAAAAACTGCCGGTAAATTGCCCACAAAATCCACCACCCTTCTTGCTACCCCATTTACCAGTACCCTCTTACTATACCCGCCCTCACTCCCATCTGTCATAGTTACCACTAAGTTATTGCTCTGCCCGTCCTCTTCCACTTCACCCTCTGCCCTACAGACACTGCTACCCTCTTTAATCAACTCATGGTCCTGGCTGACCCTGGGGGATTTGGTGGTGGATAAAAAATAGACTGCCTCCAAAACATTAGTTTTCCCGGCAGCGTTATTTCCTACCAAAATAGTGGGCTGACTACTAAAATCTAATTTCAACTTGGAATAGTTTCTGAAATTTAGTAAATTTAGGCTTTTTAGCATTCTCTCTCACCGATTCTTTTTCCAGTGTCCCAACCCCAGGAACTGTCTAACATGAAGGGGCAAGCTCTTTTTGGGGAAGAATATATTTGGCTTAAGACCAAACAAGCCAATTATCCCAATTACACTTCCCAGTCCAATAAAGATGGGGGTAGTACCATATAAATCTGCTAAAAATCCTGATAAAAACACCGGAATTAAAGTTAATCCCGCCATAATTACCCCCAAAACCGCAAACACCTTGCCTCTGTCTTCCTCAGGAGTATTTTCCTGTAAAACTGTTTGAGAAGGCACTAAAATACAAACCAGGGCTATTCCTAAAAGAAACGACCCCACTGCCAATGTAGAGGAGAGGGGCGGCTGGGTAATAAAAGATAAGGGCCTGGGGCTGTGGAAATAACGAATGGCCGGGGAAACAAGAGGGGAAATTCCTTCCAGAAAAAACAGCAGGCCGGAAAAAAGAATGGCTCTGGAAACCAAGCTTCTTTTAATCAAGTTGCTGCCAATTTTGCCCAAAAACAGTGCTCCTGTTATTATCCCCAATCCCAAAGGCAGGATAATTATATAAGAAGCATCCGTGGCTTTAATTTGCAAAGTTTTTTCCAGAAATCCCGGCGCCAAAACAGCAATAATTCCCACCACCACCTGCACTCCTGCCAAAATTCCAATAGAAGATAAAACTGCCAGCTTGCCTTTAATCAGGGCAAATGTTTGGCTGATTTCCAGCCTACCGATTTGGAAAATTGTTTTGTAATCCCTTTTGGTTAAGGCCAGAATCAGTCTTTGTCCCTGTTTGTCTGTTACTCCTTGGATAGGAGGAAAAAACAAAGAAAGCAGGAAAGCTAAAGCCAAAACTGCCCCTCCTAAGCCAAAGATAAAATCAATCCCAAAATGATTGATTAAAGGTCCGGATAATCCAAATCCGAGTAAAAAGGAGCCAAACATGGTGGTAGAAAAGATGGAGTTGGCAATCATAAGTTGAGGTCTTTTAACAACCATGGGGATGGCGGAGGCTTCCGCCGGCGCGTAAAATTGGCCTAAAGAATTAATTAAAAACGAGGTAATTAAAATTGCCGGAAAGCTTTCTTTAAAGAGGATCAGGCTGAAAAATAACAGGCTTAATAAAATATCAACCATCATGATAATTTTGCGCCGGTCTGTTACATCCACCAATACTCCGCTGAAAAGCCCTAATATTACAGCCGGCAAATAAATGGAAAAGAGTAGGGCTGAGATGGCAATATTGGAGTCAGTCAACTTAAAAACCCAAATAATTAAAGCAAAATTTAGAGAGTTTAGGGAAAGCTGAACTAATATTTGATTAATCCACAAGTTAAAAAATCCCCGATTTTTTAAAACCGAGGAAAGGGTTATTCTCTCAGCCATAAGATAAAAGTTATTCTACACCTTTTGGCAACCGGGGCAAAAGTAGGTACCTCTTCCTCCTAAGGTGACTTTTTTAATTAAGTTGCCACAAACCCTGCAGGGGTGTTTATCCAGCGCGTAAACATAGGCATAGTCTAAAAAGTACCCCTGATGACCCTGGGCATCCACAAAATGGGCCCTGGTAGAACCTCCATGCTTTATCCCCTCCCTCAAGGCCTTAACTACCCCACTGTATAGAGCTTGGAATTGTTCATCAGTTAATGTAATCACCACAGCCCGAGGATCAATTCCTGCCATAAAACAAGCCTCATTTGCATAAATATTTCCTACTCCAGAAACCACACTTTGATCCATCAAGGCAACTTTTATAGGAATTTTTTTGTGTTTTAGTAGATTTTCTTTTAAAACTTCCCATGTAAATGATCTTTCCAATGGCTCTGGTCCCAAATTCCCCAAATTCCCCCAATCTCCCTGATCACCCTGAACTACTTTAATCCATCCAAACCTTCTCTGATCATTAAAATACAAGTTACTGCCGTCACTAAAAGTAAAGATCGCCCTGGTGTGGGAGTTAGGAAGAGGTCCAACCATATCTGGCGTCGGATGCCCCCCAATGAATCTAGAATCTAGAGTCGAGAATCTAGAGTATAGACTTTTTTTGTTTTTTCCTAGACTCTTGACTCTAGCCACTTGACTCTCATATACCAGTTGTCCGGTCATCTTCAAGTGGAATAACATAGTTACATTACCAGTTAGATCCACTCCTAAAATCTTGGCTCTTCTCCAGATATTGAGTACTTTTTGACCCTCTACTAAATTAGGGTTACCTATAAAAGATTTAGGAGAATTTATCTGAATTTTACTAATCTTTAACCCGATTATTTTCTTTTGCAGACCTAACTTAATTGTCTCAACTTCAGGAAGCTCCGGCATATAGCAAGTTATACACTAAATATAGAAAGAAGAACAATCCCTCAAGGAATAATAACTTTAATATCTTTCATTGGAAAGTCAGAAATGTTTCTGGTAACTAAAGTTAAATCATGCAATTTTGCTTGAGCAGCTATAAAATAATCCAAAAGTTGTATTCTTTTTTTCTTTAAGAATTTTTTCCTATATTCTGCAACCAGCCTGGCTGTTTCTAAATCAATTAGTAAGACAGGGAAGTTTTCAATAATTTGGTTAAATTTAGATTCTGCATCTTCAGAAGCCTGAGATAGAAATTCAGCAACCGAGATTATGGAAATGTGGACATGTCTTTGAGCTAAAACTTTTTCTAAAAAGGTCTTATCAGGATCTAATCCTTTTATACCTAAAATCAGGATATTCGTATCTAAAAGATACATGTTTAGAGAATTTTTCTATCCTTCCTGATTTCTCTTTGCCACTTAGTGATGTCTATACCTTCCCAGCCGCTTTTTTCAACACCAGATGTAATTTCTTTTGCTAATTTTTTAAAATCAACTTTATTTTTTTTACCTTGTTTTATACGGGTTTTCATAGCCCGGCGGGCATACTCGGCCAAACTCTCTCCTCTCCAAGCTCTATCTCGGTCTATATCTTTCTTTAAATCTTCCGGTAAATAAATCTGGGTCCTTAACATAGTTCGACTTCGCCAAGTCTGACTTGGCTTCGCTCACTACAAATGTACATCACTATTATACATCATTTTGTGAGCTTGTCAATTATCTATACACTAAAAATGGATAGTAAAACAATACCTACTAAAGTTGTAATAATTCCTGCAATTTGTTGTTTGGTAATTGGATCTTTAAAAAATAAGAAGCTTAACACTACAAATAATGTGGGGTTAGCTCCTGATATGGGGGCGACTATGGCAACTAATCCTTTACTTATTCCAAGGTTGAAGCTTAATTCTGCAATACGGACAAAGATGGTTGATAGAATTAATGTAACTATCGCACCATTATGGGTAGGTTTTTCAAGCCTTATCTTTTTTATCTTCATATAAAAGTAAATTAAGGGAAAGATTAAAAAGCTAAAATAATTTGGCCAAAACCATCCAATTTGTTGTATCGGAATTTTAATAAAAGCAAAATAAACTCCCCAAGTTATCATTGTTAGAATGGCAAAAAATACGCCTTTATTTTGTAATACCCTCTTACTAAACATGTCTCTTTTAAACATTGCCAAAAATAATCCAAGGAAGACGACTACTATTGCAATTCCTTGTTCAGTTGATACTTTCTCTTTTAAGAAAAGCGTAGAGAGAATCACTGTTACTATAGGAAAAGAAGAAGCAATTGTTCCAACAAGCGTACGATTAGCTATTTTCAATGCTTCATAGTAAAAAATTGATCCAAGGAAAAGAGCCATAATGGCCAAGGTAACAATAAGCAAAAATATATGTATGGTTAAACCATTAAGATCGTCTAATACAAAAGGTGCATAAAAACTTAGTACCACTACAGTTAGTAGAAAAGCCCAGAAAGCAAATGAATAAGAGTTTAACTTTCTTGCAGCAATTGCCTCAAAGAAAATTCCAATTCCCCAGCCAAAATATGAAATGATGGCAAAAAATATTGCTTCCATTAGATTACCTTAACAAGCTTTCCGCTTTTTAAGATGCTTTTTAAAATAAAAGCAAAAAGGAGGACTGATGCAGTCAGATAAATAATATTTAAAATCAAGGCTAGCCAGAAAGATTGTACATCAAATTGGCCACTCTTTATTACCCCCCTCATTCCCTCAAATACATGAGAGATGGGGATAAAATAGGCAATCTTTTGAAAAAATGGCGGCAAAATATTGATGGGATAAAAAACCGCCGCAAAAGGCTGCAGCAAAAAAGGTATGATCCAGGTTAGCGGTCCGACGGAATGGCCATATCTTAAAACTAATGAAATATTAATGATGCCAAAAGAAACGGCAAAGATAAATAAATTCAGAGCAAAAAGGGACAGTCCCAAGCCTAAAGAAGTAATCTGAAAGTTATAAAAAATTGCAGCCATAATCCACATAGACAAAAAAGTAATGGTAATTTTTATTAAACTGACTAAAATAAGTCCGCTGATATATTCCAAGAAGGTAATGGGAGTGGATAAAACATTAATTAGATTTCTGTCCCAAATATCAAACATAAAATTGACCCCGATATCAGTTGAGACTTTCTCAAAAATCACCCAAAGCATGATCCCACCCAGTAAAAAAGCTGCCAAAGTTGGGGTATTAAGTCCTTGAATATATGATGATAAAAATCCCCAAAGCACTATCATTAAAACCGGTGAGATTAACACATCAAAAAATCTCTCCAGCTGATGGATAGAGGTAAAATAATGTCTTAAAACTATGGCAAAGATTCTATTAATATTCATCTTTTGTTCTTGATAAATGTATAAACACATCCCTTAAATTAGGTTCATCTGATTCAAGCCGTAAAACCTGTTTAGTTAATTCCAAAGGTGTACCTTGAGTAACAATTTTTCCATGGTTGATAAACACTACATTGTTAGCTACTTCTTCTATTTCCCACATATTGTGAGAGGTATAAAGAATGCTTATTTTATCCTCTTTTTGGAGGTGTTTGATTAAATTTATTCCCTTATCCACCACATCAGGATCCATGGAGGCCATTGGTTCATCCAAAAGCAACAGTTTGGGACTGTTTAAAAATGCTTTGCATAAACTACCCTTGGCCCGCTGACCCAAAGACATATCACGGATAGGTTTATCTTTGAGATGAGTAATTTCAAAAATATCCAACAGATCAGCTATTCTTTTTTGGGCATTCTCCACTTCGTAAATTTTGGCATAAACCAGTAGATTTTCCCATAAAGTCAAATTCCAGGGCAAATGATATTCTGCCGCAGCATAATTGACTTGCCTTAAAATTTCACTTCTGTATTTTTTGATATTTTTGCCAAAGATCTTAATTTCTCCAAAATCCGGATCAATTAAGCCCAAAATACAAAAGATGGTGGTAGATTTACCTGCCCCGTTAGGGCCTAAAAAGCCCAAAATCTGGCCCTCTTCCAAAGAAAAAGAGATATCATCAATTGCTAAAAAATCCCCAAAACTTTTTCTTAAATTTTTAACCTCTAAAACTACACTTTTACTCATTCGATAATTTTAGATCAAACAAGGGGAAATTCCAATCAGGAGAGTTTGCCTTGGCGAGCTAAGGCTACTTTTTTACCACGCTCGGAAAAAGCTTTTTGAGCAGCAGGAATATTTTCCTCTTTTCCTACCCACACTGCTAAAGCCTCACCTTGCAGAGCTCTACCGTACGAGTAAGACATCTGCCAAGGGCTGCCGGGGATCAAATTTATCTCATGTAAATTAACAGTTGCCTCCTCCGGTGATTGGCCTCCTGAAAGAAAAACAATTCCCGGGACTTCTTTGGGGACTACTTCCAAAAAGGTCTCAACAGTTGCTTTGGCGATTTCTTTGGCTGTTGCTTGTGTTGGACATTTTTTACCGGAAATTACCATATTTGGCTTTAAATTAATTCCCTCTAAAATAACTTTGTGCATCTTTAGTCTTTCAAAAACAGCTTTTAGAGTTTTCCTTGTAACTTCCTGGCAAACTTCCAATGTATTGTCTGCACCCATTAAAACTTCCGGCTCAACAATCGGGACTATATTCTGCTCCTGACAAAGACTGGCATATAGGGCTAAAATTTCTGCATTAGCTTCAATACAAGTTTCAGTTGGTATCCCCTCACCTATGGTAATCACAGCTCTCCATTTGGCAAACTTGGCTCCCAATTGCCCATACTCTTCCAGCCTGCCTTTTAGCCCGTCCAGGCCTTCCGTAATTTTTTCCCCCGGGAAATTGGGTAAATCTACTACTCCTTTGTCCACTTTGATCCCGGGCAAAATCCCTCTGCTTGCCAAATATTTGGGCACCGGCACCCCATCAATAGATTGTCTGATAGTTTCATCATATAAAATCACTCCTGCCAAATACTCCTCTGCTCCGGGAGTGGTAAAAAGCATCTTTCTGTAAGAAAGGTTACTCTCGGGAGTAGAAGTCAGTCCTATCTTATCAAATCTTTTTTGGATAGTTTTAGAAGATTCATCTGCTGCCAGGATACCTTTTCCTGTAGCTACCAGGGCAGAAGCTGTATTTTTTAATATGGTAATATCCATTTTAAAACTGTTTTATCTTTACACCATCTTGACTGACAGTCAAGGTGGTAAGTGAAGGCAGATCAAACCATTTATTATCTCCGGTAATGGTAGCTATTGAAACCAGACAGTCTTTGATTTTTCCAGGCACTAAATCATCTACATTCCAAACTTTGGTGTATTTAGCCTGAATCTTTGAATCTGCTGACCAGCCCCGGCCTTCTGCCACAGCTCCCAAAGCCTTGGCAGCAACAGCTGCCATCACCCCTTCCTCAAATCCTCCAATACCCATGACAAGGTGAGGGCCTTTTTTGTGAGTGCTTGGATCTGCACAGGATAAAATTGAAGGCAAAAAATCCCCTGCATTAATTAAAATTAAATTGACCCCAAATTTTTGGCAGGCATTAATGTAGCGGGCATTTCTGTCTCTGTCCATCATCACCACTTTGATTTCTGAAGGTTTAACTTTATAAGTACTCACCACTTCTGCCAGATTCTCCTCTGGAGAATTTTCCATGGATAATTTATCCCTAAGTTGTGGTGGACCAAATAATTTGTCCATATAATCAATGTCAGAAGGTGTACCCATCAAACCATCTTTTGAAGAAACTGCAATCACAGATACGGCACCCGGAGTATTTAGTTTGGCAGCCTTTGATCCTTCCACCACATCATTGACACAATCCAGCTTCAGCTTGCCTGAACCAAATACTCCCTCCAAAGCTGGCAGAGCTTCCCCATACTGGTGGATGTGCTTTCTGCCTTCCGAACCCACCACCCTTAGAACAAACGGTATATCTGTTAAAGCTACATACATGGCATCTGCACCTGCCTGGTCAATTAACTTTTCTCTTTCAAAAGACTGCTCCTGCGTTAAAACATCAGTGGGACTAAAACCTTTTTCCTCAATTAATCTTAAAACAGATAAAGCAGTCAGCCGGGTAGCCCGGGTAATGTGTTGTTTAACAAGCATTTGTCAAAAAGCCTTAATATTATTTCCAGTCCAAATCTCTTATAATTGCCTCATCCGACGGATCAACACCCATTAATTGCCTTCTTAACCTATCGAGTACAGCCTTAAAGGGTCTGAAAAGCCGACTAAAGTTAACTCCTACCTCCAAAATTCCTTGGGAATCTATTCTTATAAAGTCCGATCCCCCATATCCCGGCCGAATTTCTACCCCCATACTTTGATGTTAGATTAGTTTTTGGGGATTTGTCAAATGTTTTCCTACTAACTGCAAAATTTCTTTTTTGAATCTCTCTTTAGAAAATTTTTGGGCATTTTTTCTTAAATCCTCCGGGTTAAATTTAAGGAAATCAAATTTTTGTAAAGCTTCCATCAAAACCTCCACACTGACCATCCCCACTCCTCCGTAAAGCAGGCCTGTTTTCCCGTCCGCTATTGTTTCCAAATATCCTCCTGAGGCCGGAGCTACTGCTGGAGTCCCCACAGCCTGGGCTTCTACAGAAGTGATGCCAAAATCCTCATCTTCCGAAGCCAAAATTAACCCCTTGGCATTTTGCAAAAGTTTTACCCTCTCTTCATCTGAGACAAATCCCAGAAGTTTTATTGATTTGACATTTGACATTTGAGATTTGAGATTTTTCAGCTCTGGGCCTGTTCCAGCTACTTTAAGAGGCAATCCCAACTTCCCGCAAGCCTCAACAATTACCTCCACTCCCTTCCCTCTTGCCAGCCTGCTCAAAACCAGGTAATAACCTTCTTTTTTCTTTTTCAGAGGAAGCTTTGATAAATCCACCGGAGGATAAATCACAATAGAATCCCTTCTATAAAACTTTTTGATCCTGGCTGCTACATTTTTAGAATTAGCTACCAAAATATCAGGCCTCTGGCTGACTTCAAAATCATAAATCCTCATAAAATGGTTAATGACCTCTCCCCCAACCTTTGTCCACCAGTGTTTTTTATAATTAAAAGAGGTGGTATAACCATATAAAAATCTGGGGGGGGTGTGGATGTAGCTGATATGTAAAGTTTCAGGCTTGGTGATAACAGACTTAGCCAGGTGGGTGGCTGAGGAGGAGGAAATTACCAGATCAAATTCTCCCAAATCAAAGCTTTCAAACATTATGGGAGCAAGAATTCTAAAAGGAGACAGGAGTTTGTTGGCAAAAGGAAATTTTTGAAACCAGGAGGGAATAATGTTCCAACCTTTAAATCTCTTGCCGTTTTCACCCATGGCCTCTAAATTTACATAAGCTGTAAAAACAGGAGCATCCGGAAAAATCTCATGTAAAGCCTCCAGGACCCGCTCTGCTCCCCCGTATTCTCTTAAGTAGTCATGTGCCAAAGCTACTCTCATATTACCTTTACATTTATGCTTTTTTAGCTGCTTCTATTAACTGCTCAAACGATAACTTGGTGGGTTTGGAATCCGGAGCGGATGAAGAGCCGCAAAGAACCATATGATGAGACTGGTGCAGGAACCAAGATGCATCAGGATCCAAGCTTTTCACTTTTTGATAAATTTGTGCCAAATCCTTATCGGGAGCGAAAAATTGAACAGATTGATACTTTGGATCGTATATTAAATACAAATCCCCATCTTTGGATCTGCAAAATTCACGGTTGACAGTTTGGGAAACTACCCCATATCCTTTCCCAAAACTTGACTCAAATTCTACCCTTCTTCCCCAATCAATTTCAGACTGCTGCCTTTTTTTTAAAACTTCCAGAATTCTATCTAAAATTTCTGCCCCCAGCTCCATTGATCTTTTAGATAAGTCAGATAAATTACTTCTACTCCTGATAAAGGATTGGACACTAAACTCATCAAATTCGCTTTGAGGAGCTTTGCCGTTATCAACCAACTGATTCCAGCTAATTAGTTTTTGTAAAGCTTTTTGGGTAATTTCATCATTTGGTATCAGCCCTTTTTGCTTTAACCATTCAAAGACCAAAGTTCCTGCACAAGTTTTTAAACCCTCTTTGTGTTCATCAAACTTTCCTCCGCCTGTGCCAACATAAACTTTGTCATCTGATTCATCTTTGGCAGCATCCCGGGAGGCGGAGATAAACTCCAGTTTAGCTTCCTTAAAATCAGGATGGAATTTTTTAAAAAGCCAGATGGCAGCAATATCATCCAGATGAGGATTGATATGAGTAATTAGCGTTTTCATGCTATCATGGAGTATATCATGATTATTGCCAAAAAACTTCTGTTTGTGCCTTTTTTCTTAATAAGCTTTGCAGCTTTAATCAACCAGCTTTCCCCTGTTATTAAATCTGCTGATTTTATCTTCTCGCTTTCCTCTGATACACTGGTTCAACTGCTTACAATTTGCACCCTTATCTTAATGTCCTCTTTTTGGTTTACTTTATTTGCTGCTTTATCTTCAGAGTGGAAATTTACTATACCGGTAGCTTTACTGGCTGCTTTTAGCCCCTTCATATTTTTTGAAGCAGGACTGGCAGTAGTTGCCTCAGTAGTAATTTTAGTCAGTTTCCTGCTGATTATTGTAGAGCTGGAAAACAAGTTAAGAACCTACCTTAATTTTAATGCCGGCAATTTATTGGGGCCTGTTATTAAACATTTAAGCACGCTTTTAATTTTGTCCATAGCCTTAATTTTTTTCTTATCCATAAATCAAACTATTTCCCGGCAGGGTTTTCAAATCCCGGATTCAGTAGTAGATACTGCCTTAAAATTTACTCCCATGCCTGCTGAAGATCCTGCTCAAACTATCTCTCAAATTTCCCCTCAGGCTTTAAAACAGGCAGGGATTGATCCCACCGGCCCCTTACCATCTTCGCTTGTTAAACAAGCTGTTAAAGACCAGTTTCAAAATTCAATTAAACCTTATCTAAATTTTGTCCCTCCTCTTTTGACAGTTTTACTCTTTTTTACTCTCCAGTCTTTTGCTTCTTTAATTAATCTGCTTACTTACCCCATACTCAGGCTGGTATTTTGGATTCTACAAAAATCCAACTTTATCAGGTTCGAAACAGAAATGAGGGAAGTCAAAAAACTGGTAGTTTAAGGTGGGTTAGATATGAAAAAACTTAACCAAAAAATCTACTATGATAAAGATACTGATGTTTTATGGCTCTATATTAAAAAGGGGGCCGAGGAACAACATAAAGAGATCATGCCTGGGGTAAGTTTAGAGCTTGGAGAAAATGGTGAACTATTGGGGATAGAGATTTTAAATGCCTCTAAAGTTTTAGGGTCTAAACTGGGCCTAAAGCCAAAATATAATCCTGCCATCCTTCATAAGATTAAGTGAGGTTTGTCCCAAATTTAGCTTAGCACCCCAAGGGTATAGATCTGAAAAGATCTAGTGCGATATAAACTTTAGCTCGATTTAAGTCAATTACGATAAAAACGACGAAGCCCTGTTACTGTATCGGCAGCTGCTGCTATAATTGGGATTGAACCAGCTACTACCATGGCTATTCCCGCAGCAGCTAATGATTCCGTTAACATGAAAGTATGTGCCAACAATGCGGGGTTTTGTGCAATCTCTACCTTTGCTTGTTCTAAATGGGTCAGTATATCCAGGCCTCCTGCTATAGCTACTAAACCAATAGGGACCATAGTGCCACAGGCAATTAACCTGCCAGTAGTAGAAAATCTTCTTCGATCAACTAAAGATGGAGGCTTTAATGAAGGACCAAAACTACTTTCTGGTCTGTCTGGTTTATTAGTGTCAGCTGAGCGCTCTAGCACATTTTCATGCTACCACAAATCATCCGTTCTGTCAAATATTTGTTTATAGGCTTCATCTCTCCCCAGTTTTTACCTACCTTTTTGGATTCTTGATCATACTACTTCTTAAGTTCCTTGATGAAATCCTCTAATAAGATTCTTGCTTTTTTTATTTGAGATCTTAAAAGAAAAGGTGCCACCTCTTTGTGTAAAGGAATGGATAAGGATGGTGCATTTGGTTTTTGCAAAATGGCATGATCACCGGAAGTATGGACATGGATATAGCCGAATTGCAAGAATGCTTTAACAGCCTTGTTACCTGAAATATTCGTAAGTTTAGGCATTTAATACAGGAGTGGGGGTATCAACTGATCTTTTGGCAAACTCTGCGTTCTTCCCCGAAGTTTCAGTTATGGCTGCCATATAAGCCTTAATGGCTTTTTCTGCATTATCTAAAGCCTCTTTTTTAGTTTTCCCTTGAGACATGCAGCCATACAAATTCACCACATCAGCCACATATCCTTTGTAGGATTTATCATAGGTTAATTTGATGATATAGTCTAATTTGTTTTGGGCCATATGTATAAATCTTACCATTAGCAGACTAAAAATGCCATACTATTTTGGACAAAAATGCTACTGTTATGCTTGCGTTAGAGGACTACTTTGGAGGATTTTGTTCTGCTGCTAATTTAGCATATTCTTGCCAAAAAGCACTATGGTCTTTTTGCTCTGATGGTTTAGTTATGGTAATACCAAGATTACCTTCAGGTAATGTCATAGTTCGCATCCCTCCCTTAATCCCTTTCTCTTCATCTCCTGGATGCCAAAAGATGAACGGTTCACCGGGCCTTGCGCTAATTGATATTTTAAAACCCGTGGATTCTGCAGCCTGCTGGTATAAAGACAGCTGCTCTAACTCAATGTTGCTTGACACAATACCCGTAACCCAAGGACTTCCTTCTGAATGTCTAATTTGACTAGGTTTATGTTCCATGATCCAATCCTAACAGAAGAAGAAGAAGAAGAAGAAGAAGTCAAGTATCTATATCAAACTGTCTCATCTCTCCCCAGTTTTTGTCATGTTAAAATTAGATAGTGCAACTAATCTTTACCCAACATCTAAAAACCCGTTTAGAGCAAAGAGGTATCCCAATGAAGTTAGTCAAAACAGTATTTAATAATTCAAAGGAATATTACTGGGACAATCTCAGAAATCACCACATCAAGGTAACCTCTGTTCACTATAAAAATAGACTAAGGAAAGTTTTACTGGCTTATGATAAAATAACAACAGAAAAAGTCGAGCTTATCACTTTGCATCCAATCACTGACAAAGAAATTAAACAAAGATTAGGTTCAGGAAGGTGGGAATATGAAAAACCAAGCGGTTAACTATGATAAGAAACAAGATATTCTCTATATTTTTATCAGACCAGGTATAGAAGAAAGGTTTGAAGATATATCAGAAAACATTACTGTAGAATATGACGCCAAAGACAGACCAATCGGTATTGAGATTTTTAATGCCTCTAAAGTTTTAGGGTCTAAACTGGGCCTAAAGCCAAAATATAATCCTGCCATCCTTCATAAGATTAAGTGAGGTTTGTCCCAAATTTAGCTTGTTGTTCTTCAAGGAGTAACCCTTATAATATAATCGCTCCTTTGTTATATATAGCTAATACTTGATCGCTATCCGCACCTATTGCTGGAGGCCTACGAAGCTGTATTATTTTTCGGCTCTCAGGGGCAACCATGATTTCCAACGCCCCTCTTCCCCATGTATTTTCAGTGCTAATAGTAATTGCACCCTGTGCATACGCCAAAGCCACATCTCTCACTTTCACCATTGCAATTACTTGGTCTATCCTATTCCCTGTATGCCTACCTAACCCAATATGCATCTGCGCAAAACGTAAGGCAGTCGGTAGGTCTCCTATTGCAAAATCTACCCCTTTATATCCTATTTGCGAATCAAAATCGCAACCGCGAAACATAGTAAGATTTACATATTCGCTTCCCATGATTTCCAAGGCTCTCGCAACAATATCTGCTTCCTCCATACCATGTCGAAGTTGCAAATCACCTTCTTCTACCCTACCGGCAAGACTTAGTAATTCATCTTCTTTTTTATCTGTAATAAGCTCCCGCAATTGATCAATAGCATCTTCTTGTAAATATTGGGGCCTAGGAAGATTATGCTTTATTCTTTCTTTGTGTGCGTCTGAATATTTTGGCACCAGCAGCCAATCTGGATTTTGCAGTGCTTTTACAATATATTTTACGAGGAAGGAACGAAACGTACTAGGCTGGTACAATCCGCTCCCTATGGGTAGATCCCCAGGAGATAATTCTGAGATTATTTCATAAACTTCTCTCTCTGTAAATGAGAATGGTTTTCTATCTTTTGCATCCATAAAAATTATTAATCCCAACCACAACCCTAATATTATAAACTAAAAAGCTACTATTGTACAATTTTTATAGGCTTCATTTCTCCCCAGTTTTTACCTACCTTGAGATCAACTACCACCGGCACAGATAATTTTAGGGCATTTTCCATTTTATCTTTGACCATCATGGCCGCTTTGCGGACTTGTGGTGAGCCTGTCGAACCATCACATTCAAAAAGCAGCTCATCATGGACCTGCAGGATCATTTGACATTTGACATTTGACATTTGACATTCTTTACCAATTTCCACCATGGCTTTTTTGATCATGTCAGCTGCCGATCCTTGAACCGGATGATTCACCGCTGCCCGCTCACCTGCTGACTTTATCATCCTATTGGCAGCTTGCAGCTCCGGAATATACCTTTTCCTGCCCCACAAAGTTTGCACAAACCCTCTCTCATAGCCAAACTCCAGAGTCTGCCCCATCCACTCCCTGACTTTGGGGAACTGCTCAAAATATTCTGCTATATACTGCCTGGCTGTCTCAAAATCCACCCCCAGCTGCCCTGACAGGGCATGAGGCCCCTGGCCATAGAGGGTGGCAAAGTTCATGGTTTTACCCACCATCCTTTGGGCTTTGGTCACCTTATCTAAAGGTACTTTAAAAATCTTGGCAGCAGTGGCAGCATGGATATCCAGCCCTTCATTAAAAGCTTTTTTAAGCCCGGGGTCATCTGCCAGGTGGGCCATAATCCTCAGTTCTATCTGGGAGTAATCTGCTGCCAGAAGAATTTTGCCTTTGGGAGCTATAAAAGCCTTTCTGATTTCTCCCCCCATCTCCCCTTTGACAGGGATATTTTGCAAATTTGGATCCTGGGAAGAAAGCCTGCCTGTAGCAGCCCCTTCTACATTAAAGGTAGAGTGAATCCTACCATCACTACCTACATATTTTGGCAAGGCATCAACATAGGTAGAGATCAGTTTAAATAGCTGCCGGTAGTTTAAAATTACAGGGATAACAGGGTGGGCCGGGGAGAGTTCATGCAGGGTAGCCTCATCCGTACTCCTGCCGGTTTTAGTTTTTCTGACAACAGGCAGATGCAACTCATCAAATAAGACTACCTGCAACTGCTTTGGGCTGTTTAGATTTAATTGATGTCCCACTTTTGAGTAAATCTCTTGCTCACACCTTTTTAGCTGAATTTTGAGCTCTTTGCCAAGTTTATTCAAAAATTTCAGGTCTATCATCACTCCCGCCTCACTCATCTTTTTCAAGATAGGGGTAACTGCTAAATCAAGATCCGTGGTATGCTGGTTTTGTGTCATTCTGGCCTGTCCAGAATCAGATTCTGGAGTCACCGCCAGCTGGCGGTTCCCCAAAGTGACATGAGAATTAGGTAACCTGTTTATTAAACTTTTAAACCCCAGCTCCTCAAACAACCTGACTGCTTTTTGATGATCATAATCAGAAACTCTACATTTTGCTAAATCAAGCTTAATTGGAGCCTTAAGATCCAAAGTAGCCAGCTTCTTACTCATCACCGCATCTTCTGCCCCTTCTGCCAGAAGTTTCTGCATTCTTTCCGGCAGAGTTTTTAAATTTTCACTTTTATAAATATTTTCTATATTTTCAAATTGGTGAATTAATTTAGTGGCAGATACATCCCCTATCCCCGGGACTCCCGGGATATTATCTGAGGCATCTCCACAAAGGGCTTTATACTCTATTAGCTGTTTGGGAGAAAAACCGTACTTTGCCACGAACTCCTCTATTCCATAAAGCCCCACATCTGCCAGAGTTTTTTTAGGCATTAAAATTTTGATATGTTTATCAATGATTTGCATAATATCCCGATCCCCTGTAAGTATTATTACCTCCAGATTACGGGCCTGCTTTGCCAAAGTCCCAATCAAATCATCCGCCTCAAAACCTTGCAGCGAAAACTCAGGTATATTTAAAGTAGAGGAAAGTTCATGCACCCTTTTATATTGCCCGCTTAAACCATCATCTGTGGGCCCTCTGGTGGCTTTATATTGGGTGTAGGCCTGATGGCGGAAGGTAGGGCCCTTCTCATCCCAAGCCACAGCTATAAAATCCGGCTTTAAGTCATTAACAGCCCGAAGCAGCATGGAGGTAAAACCGTAAACTGCATTCACCAGCTCCCCTTTAGAGGTGGTAAGAGGCGGGGTGGCGTGGTAAGCCCGGTGCAGCAGGGCATTACCATCAATCAGTACCAAACGTTTCACTGGAAAATTCTAACACATTACCTGAATAAAGTTTTGGCCAGTTCTAAGTAGCGGGGATAACCTTTTTGAGCCATATAATACCACCACTCTACCCCCCAAAGAAAAGCTTCATCAAAGCCTGTTTTTCGGGCATAAGCAAGGTTATTTTGAAAATCTTTCACACTAAATAGCCTGACTTGCTCTTCCAAAGAGGTATCGGGAATAGCATTTTTAGTCCAGGGTTCTGCCTGAAGCTCCGCAATGATAGTTTTTTGATTATTGGGGGCAAAGATTTTTCGGATTAAATCCGATCTTAAAGGATAAATAAATGAAGCAAAAGGATAGGTGATGTCCCCTAAAGCAGGATTATGTGCTTTCCTATAAAGTGAGACGCCTAAAATATCTGATGATTTCATAGCTGAAGCCCAAAAACTCCACTCACCAGTATCAGTAATAATAATTGGCCTTTTAGGATCTAAATATTTAACCAATTCCACTTCTTTTTGTAAAAACTGCTTATCGGGAGGGTCACAATGTTGCCCAAACCAACCTACCAAAGGCTCATTTTCTACCTGCCAAGCCTGGATAACTTTATTGTCTTTGTACCTGGTCACTACCTTTTGCACAAATTCCCGGGTTTTTTGCTGTCTCTCTCCTACGTTTAAAATTTTCGCCCACTCGGGGATGTGGCATTCGGGCCAGCGGGGCTGCCTAACCCCTACCACCAAAACCACTCCGGCTCCTCTTTTCCCGGCTTCAGTAAGCATAAAATCAACTTCGGAAAAATCATCCTTTTGGGGATCTCTTTCTATTGTGTCCCAGAAGGTAGGCAATCTTAAGTTTCTCACCTTTAGATCATCCAGGATCTGAAGATACATTTTTTGCCAGTCCAGATTCAAATATTTGGCATAATTTGGAGAAAAAGAAACTCCGTATTTAATTTGCCGGGACCGGTAAATTCTTTCAAAGACCCAACCGGCTATAAAGTAAAGCAGGATCAAAACCAAAATACCTAAAATAATTTTTTGAAGAATTGGTTTGTTAAACATCTGTTTTTTGCCATAAATAAACTACCCCGCTATAGGCAAATAAAGCTAAACCCTCCGCTACCAGATATTGATTGTAGAAAGGAATCCAAGCGTGAAGAGAAGGAAAGTTGCCAAAAACCTGGCTGTAATCTTCAAATATACCTGCGCTCAGTAGTATCCCCCCGTGAAATAGGCCCCACCATCCGCTTATCTTAATAAGGTTTTTGTATTTTTCCAAATTTTTTTGGGCTATAAAAGCCAGGGCTGAAAACAGTAAGAAGAAAGAGCCGAAAAATTTACCGGTCAAGTCAGCATAAGCAAAAGCAGAAGATGACCAGACACCTGTTACTGATCCTAACTTAATACTAAAAAGGTATAAAAAAGCTTCCACCAGAAGGTAAAGAGCCCAAAAAATAAGCACCATTTTCAATATTCTGCCTGTCCTTTTGTGCATTAATTTATTTTATCAGATATAGTCGCAAACAATGAACTACCCCGCAGCAGAGCTGCGAGGTATCGTTTCACGAAAGTTCTTGTCACACTATATTGTGACCGCGCAGCAAGTCTTCGACCCTGAGGGCTCAGACCGAAGGGCTGCTCGGGATTATGTGACAATAAAATTATTCGCTTCCTGTAATGTAATACATTATAATCACATACGAGCTATGAGAATTGCATACTTTACAGACCTGTTTCCTCCCCAATTAAATGGGGTTGCCACCTCCTTAGCAAGTCAAGCTCGTGAACTTGGCACACGGGGCCATAAGATCCTAATTTTTGCTCCTAACATGGATCACATTAGCAGAGAAAAGTTTAGGGCTGAAAATGTCACCGTAGTATATTTACCCGCAATCTCCTCCCTATTTTATACCGAATTTAAGTTAGCGATATTTGGTTTACCCAGAGTAATCAAATATATGGCAAAGTTTAAACCTGATGTAATTCATCTTCATTCTACCTTTACCATAGGCATGGATGCTGTAACCGCTGCTAAGCTTTTTAAAAAACCTCTTGTCGCAACCATCCATATTTATTTTACAGATTCTGATTATTTACGTTTTGTCAAATATAAACTGGCTGTAAAACTGCTGAATAAATTTGCCGTTCGCTACATAAATTTCCTTTATCGCAATTGTGACCTTCTCCTCACTCCATCAAAAGCTTTAATTGAAGAATTAAAGGAAAATAAATTTAAAAAAACAGTCCACTATCTACCAAATGGTATTGCCTTAAAAAAGCCCAGACTTCTGTCAGATAAAAAGAAGGCGGATATAAAAAGAAAATACGGCTTAAAAGACAAGGTGGTTTTGCATTTTGGCAGGTTATCTTATGAAAAGAGTGTGGATGTACTGATTAAATCTTTTCATAAATTGATAAAAAACCACCCGAATGTCAGTCTTTTGATAATTGGTGACGGTCCGTCTAAAAAAAATTTGAGCAAACTGGTTAAGCAACTGGGAATTGAAAAAAATGTGGTATTTACCGGCTTTATAGATCACCGTCTGCTTTTATCTTCAGGTATTTTCAGTGTGAGTGATTTATTTGCAACAGCTAGTACAATGGAGGTTAATCCAATGGCAGTTTTGGAAGCCATGGCTTTTGGCTTACCTATCGTAGGGGTAAAACAGGCAGGGCTAACTGAGCTTATTTCCTCAAATGGATGCCTTGTTAAATCCGAAGATACAGATGCATTGGCACAAAAGATGGAATTGGTACTCTTTAATCAAAAGATGGCTGCCGGAATGGGCAAAAAGTCACTTGAGATTGTCCAAAATTATTCTATAGATAAAACCGTTGATAAGCTTTTAAACATGTACAAAGATCTCCGGCCAGAGGTTGTTCAACCATGACTACTCAAAACAATTCTTTGCTCTTTCTCTTAAAAGTACTTGTTCTGTTTGAGTCAGGCCAGAAGAGGAAGCTTCCTCAGTAAAAAACTGACAAACTTCCCTTTTAGCCTCAGGCTGTACATCAGTTCTTTGAATCATTCTGTTAAGGGTGCTCCTCACAGCTGTTTTGCCAGGAGCAGAAGATAAACTGTCATACATTTGCTGCAAAACTTTGGGGTGGATGGTAAGGCTGGTTCTAAATTTTGTCAGGTATTCCTCATCTGCCACATAACCTTCAGGTAAATTCTTCAGGTAAAACAGGTATCTTTCCAAAGTGGCGGGAATTAAATCTTCATTTTTATTAACTAAGCTTCTTGCTTCTCTTAATCTTCTGGTGGCAAATTCCAAATTTCTAAGCCTCACTACACGAGGGGTCAGGGCCAATTTTAATTCCAGCTCTTCTCTGACAGTTTTTAAAAAGTAAAAAGGAGAGGCAGGATCAAGCCTGGAGTAACCAATATCAGATTCCAAAGCATGAACAGGTAAAACAAAAAGTAAAAAGGCAAAAGCCAAAAGTACAGGTAAAAATCTCATTTACCTCATTCTATCCCTTTAGTCCCCTTTGGGCAATAAGACGGAGTTTTTAAGCTGCCCGAGCAGAAACTGGTTGGGAAATAGCAGGAGCAATGTGGAACATAACATCCCCAATCATGCAATCAGCCCATCTAATATCCAAAGCTGTGGTTCGTCTTGATTTAAATTTATCACTTTCAACCTGTAGACAAAATTGCTTCATCTCTTCCTTTAAACCGGGATCATCAATTAACTCCTCTTCCAGTAAAATATTAAAACACATACTGACACTGCCAAAAAAGGCCTTCCTGACTTTCTTCTTATTAAGAAGAAATGTTTGCGTACCATCAGTATTGACCCTGCGTACATAGCTTTTAACCAGTCTTGTTGGGACTCTTCCATCCCAACTTAGCAGCTCCTGCAATTTTCCCAGGACAAAGTCTCCCGGGCGTGTTTCGGGCTCAACTTGATCAAAACTTGGCATCCATGGCGATAAATATTCAATTTCCATAGAAGTATTCTTCTAACTTATAGTATACTATACCAGGATATAAAAATCAAGTTTTGGAGAAGGGGATAGTATTAACTTTTCTTTCCCACAATACCTTCAAATTCATCTGCTTCCAGGGTTTCTTTTTCCAATAAAGCTTTGGCTACTTTGTCCATTTTAGCTTTGTGTTTTTTAAGAAGAGCTTGGGCTTGAGCATAACAACTGTCCATAATTTTTCTTACCTCTGAATCCACTGCATCATGCAGTTTGGGTGAAAGCTCGCTACTCTCCTCCAGCCCCCTCCAGATCCCAAATACCGGCCTGGGATTAACACTGATCGGTCCCAAAGCACTCATTCCATATTGGGTTACCATAGACCTGGCAATATTGGTAGCTACTTCAATATCAGAGGCAGCTCCGGTTGAAACATCCTTAAAAACCAAATCCTCGGCGGCTTGTCCCCCCAGGGCGGCTGTAATTTGTTCCAGTAACCTGGATTTACTCTCATTTGACCTGTCCTCTGTGGGAGGAAAAAGAGTATGCCCGCCTGACATGCCTCTTGAGACAATAGAAATGCGGTGAACAGGATCAACATTTTTCAAAAAATGCCCCGCAATGGCATGCCCGGCTTCATGATATGCTGCCAGTTCCCTGTCGTGTTGTGACTGCATCCTTTTTCTTTGCGGGCCTAATTTTTCCTTGGTGGCTGCTTCTTCCAAATCTTTGGAGTCAATGGCGGTTTTGCCTTCCCTGGCAGCCAAAATTGCCGCCTCATTTAACATATTGGCCAGATCCGCCCCGGAAAACCCAACTGTTCTTCTAGCCAGACTTTCAACTGAAACCTCTTTGGTAAAAGGCTTACCTTTCATATGAAGCTCAATAATGGATTTCCTCTCCTGAAGATCGGGCATGCTTAGAACTACCCTTCTGTCAAACCTGCCCGGCCTGATTAGGGCAGCATCAAGCAGATCCGGCCTGTTGGTCGCCCCAATCACAATTACCCGATCATTGGGGGTAAATCCGTCCATTTCCACCAGGATTTGATTTAAAGTTTGCTCCCTTTCATCATGCCCTCCCGAAATCCCCATGCCTCTTTGTCTGCCGATTGACTCAATTTCATCAATAAAAATAATGGCGGGAGCATTTTTCTTAGCTTGAGCAAACATATCCCGCACACGCGCTGCTCCTACCCCTACCAGCATTTCCATAAATTCAGACCCCGCTATGGAGAAAAATGGCACCTTGGCTTCACCTGCCACAGCCCTGGCTAAAAGGGTTTTTCCCACTCCCGCCGGCCCTACCAAAAGCACCCCTTTGGGGATCCTGGCACCCAAAGCTTTAAATTTATCCGGAGTTTTTAAAAACTCCACTATCTCGGAAAGTTCTCTTTTGGCCTCTTCAGCCCCGGCCACATCAGTAAATTTAATCTGGGGAGCATCTTTAGTAAAAAGCCTGGCCCTGCTTTGTGCAAAGGAAAAAATTCCCTGCCCTGCTTCCCTGGCATTTCTAAAAAGAATGAACATCAGCCCCACCAAAATCAAAACCGGCAAAACAGCGGAAATTACCCCTACCCAGGCTTGCTGAATAGATTGATCCTTAACCTCAATGGTGACCTCTTTCGGATCAACCCCGGAAGATTCCAAAATTTTATAAATTGATTCACCTGCTTCTTTATGGGAAGCAAGTTTTTGATCGGAATCTTTTAAAGAGGCAGTCACTTTATCCCCTTCCAAAGAGATTTTTTGTATTTTCCCATCCTTTACATCACTTACTATTTGGGAAATGGGAACCGTATTTTCAGAAGCGGTAGGGCCACCGGAAATTTGATAAAAAAAGATCAGGGCAGCCAGAGTAATCAAAACATAAACTGTTACGCCCTTTACCACAGCCCAGATTCTTTTATTCAGATTGATCTTTTTTCTACCATTTGCCATGGCTGAATTTTAACAGATTCAAGCTTCAATTGCTAGGCGTTAAGCAGCTTTTCTTCTATCCACCAAGGCTGCAGCGTGTTCCAAAGCTCCCCTAAAGGGAGGTTTTTCAGCCATCCTGTCACCAAAAAGGTAGGACCAACCTATGCCATCGGCAAAAAGTTCATTTCTGTATACTTCCCTTAAGAATTTAACCCTTCTTTCTATAATCCGCTGCTCAGGCGAATAAAACCACCTCTTTACTTCTGGCAAACCATTCATCACTGCATGAAAAACTGCCCCATTTGACACCACCACATTAAAATAATTTGACCAAGTGGAGGCAGTTTTATCTTCCGGGGTGGGCACGAAGTGAAACCCGTTTGGCGTTTTATAATAAGACCAAACGCGATCATAGGATTTGATCTCTTCCTTAAAATTATCTATTGCCCAGAGAATTATTTGAGAACGGACGTTGCCTAAAGCTGCATCCTGTCTTACTTTCGGCAGGTATACTTTTAAAAAGCTATCTAAATCATTAAATCTCTCCTGCCCATCTATTCTGGTACCGGGCTGGGTAAAGGTAGAGTAAGGTTTATCAAAAGTCAACTCATCAACTATGGCGGCAGGGAATCCGGTGCTGGGCCCATGGTTTAAAAGGACTACATTTTCAGGGTACTCTGTTATTAGATCCACAAATTTAGGGGTATCAATTTTCCCTGGCCCGTTAACAAGAGCGGTGTCCCCTCTTAAAGAAGGGCCTTTCCTAAAAAGTTGGGGCAGACTCCAGCCATGATCTGACCAATCCCGATTATTAAATATCTGTAACTCGTAATTCATTCTCTCTATAAGCTCCTCGGGGGTTAACCCTTCTGCAAAATCGGGATTTAGAAAAACAGAGGTGGCATGGCCGCTTTCATGGGCAAAAGTAAACTCTGGCCAATAGTGATAGCCCAAACCGTGATCCATATCCACGTCTATTATTCCCAGGTGTTTGTTTAACCAAACATGTCTTTCTGAACGAAAAGTGCCGCTTTGCTCTCTTCCTAAGTCGGGTTGTTTAGAGAAACCATATCTTGTTGACCTTAAACGGATGACTTGGGCAAATTTTTTAAGAAAGGGGAGTTTATCTAAAAAACTCCCGATCCTTCGCTGATCAGCATCAAAGAGGGCATAGCTATCGGGTCGAACTTGTATTCCCGGAGCAATACTGATAATCGTTTGACCACTAAATTCAGTTTGCTTTTCATAACCAAATTCCCTAAACTGCTCGGCTAAAATTCCGCTTATATTATAATTAAGATAGTAATAGGCGGCCAAAACTCCGATCGTTTCGTCAGAACGACTGGATAAATCGGTTAAATCACCCAGTATCAGACCATAAACACTCAGCATAGATTTCTTTTCTCTGTAAAATGGCAGGCAGTCTTCTAAAATCTCTCTATCTTCAGCCAAAGCCCCCATGGATTTTCTTAAGTTATCTGCCAGAGAGTCAGGGGTGGGATGATCTAAATCAGTTAAGGCAATCAACTCATTGACTCGGTCAATTCTGGGACCATAGGCGTACTCCATGATCTTAACTTGGGCTCTAATACTTTCCAAAACTAAAGCTGATGCTTGATCGGGCCGGGGAAGTCTATCAATCAGCTGATAAATTTCTTTCCAGTTAAACTCAGAGTGGGTATTTTCTCCCTGTTCAATATTTTTATGAGAGTCAGGAATGACTGGTCCTGCTAAAACAGCAGTAGGACCCAAAGTAGCTATGACTCCTACTGCTGCTGCAGCTACTTCTCCTGCCCTCCCCAAAAATTCTCTTCTAGTACTAGTAAATGTGACTGGCACTGGAGGTGTAGTATTCTCGGTGTTATCCGCGGAGTGTTCATCTGCCATATTTTTAATATAGCATAATCGGAAAACTATCTGATTTTTGTACCAGGGGAAACTTCTTTAGGGACTGTTAAAAATATGGGGCCTTCTTCTGTATCTGCAGCCAGCATCATGCCCTGAGACTCAAATCCCATCATTGCGCGCGGCTCTAAATTGACAACCACCACTATCTGCTTTCCCATAAAGTCTTCAGGTTTATACCACTGTTTCACTCCGGCCAAAATCTGTCTGGGTTCTTCTTCTCCCAAATCTACCTTTAATTTAATCAACTTCCCGCTTCCCTTCACTTCTTCAGCTTCCAAAACAGTACCTACTTTTAATTCTAATTTTGAGAAATCATCTATAGAGATCATTTAGAAATTTTATGAAGGACTGCTTGAGACATATCTTTAGAACTACCGGATCTCCTTAGACGTGTTTTTAGCTTTTCCATAATCCATATCCTGACCAAAGTTGATGGACCGACCCCTAATTCAGAACCCAACCTAGAGAGTTGGGTGATAGTTTTAGCATCCAGTCTTACCCCCAAAGTATGTATCAACGGTTTGGCAAATTCCAGTTTAACTTCTTTCCAAGATCCATAATCAAGGGGGCTGTGAGTATCCCAAAAATCAGCCTCCTCTTCATAGGATTTAAACCTTGGTATTTTCTTTCCTTTTAAAGTTATCTTTTTATCCATTTTCTGTAACTCTTTTTTTCTCTACTATCCATTTCCCTTGCTGAAATAGGATAGCAGTCACCATAATCTCTTATTCCCAATATAACTAGTAAATAACGCCCGCCATAAGTTTGTCCCCAAACTGCCTTCTTATCTTTTCCGCTTTTTATTGCAACATGTTTAGAAAAACAAACTTCATCTATCTCATCCTGACTAACTCCATGCCTTAGGGCATGCTCTATGTTCCAAGCATCCCAAATCAAATTTCTAATTTCATTGTATAACATTGTTAAACAAAAAGCAATAAAAAGCAATTATTAAAAGTATTAAAAGTAGTCAAGTTTCATGGCTTTTTTGACCTCTAGCAAGGTTTTTTGGGCCTCTGCCCTGGCTTTTTGGGTCCCACCTTTTAAGATTTTTTCTACCAGTTCCGGTTGATTTTCATACTCAGCTCTTCTTTTCCTTATCGGATCCAGGAAATTATTTAATATTTTGGCCAAGTAATTTTTTACCTCAATATCACCAACTTGGCCTGTCCTATAGCGTTTTTTATAATCGTCTATTTGATCCTTATCTTCCTCTTTAGAAAAAGCATCTAGGTAGATAAAAACCGGGTTTCCTTCAACAGTCCCCGGGTCTTTAAGATGTATCCTTTTGGGGTCTGTATACATACTCATCACCTTTTTTTCTACTTCTTCAGAAGAATCAGAAAGATAAATGGCATTATTTAACGACTTACTCATCTTATTTATCCCATCCGTTCCTACTAACCTGGGAAAATCACCCAGTAGGGGTTCAGGCTCATGTAAAACTTTGCCGTAAATCGAATTAAATCTCCTGACGATCTCCCTGGTCTGCTCTAAGATTGGTAATTGATCCTCACCTACCGGAACCAGGTCAGCATTAACCGAGGTGATATCTGCAGCCTGAGATACCGGGTAAGCCAAAAACCCCAAGGGTACACTAGTTTCCATTCCTTTTTGTTTCAGTTCATCTTTGACCGTTGGGTTTCTCTGAAGCCTGGCTACTGTCACCAGGTTCATATAAAAAACTGTCAATTCTGCAATTTGGGGAATTTCTGACTGTATAAAAATGGTGCTTTTTTGTGGATCTATGCCTACTGCAAGATAATCCAGCACTACTTCATAAACTGCATCTCTCACTTTTTGAGGGCTTTCAAAATTATCAGTCAGGGCTTGGACATCGGCAATTTCAATAAATTGCTCATATTCATCTTGCAGTTTTACCCTATTGGCCAATGATCCCACGAAGTGACCCAAATGCAATTTTCCGGTTGGTCTGTCTCCTGTTAATATTCTTTTCTTCACTGTTTAGTCCTCCTTAAATTTTCTTGCAGCTTCTCCATCAGCCACATTCTGGCTAGGGTGGAAAGGTTTAACCCTCTGCTCCTTGCAACCTTATCCAGTTTTTCCTTAATGTCCTTTTGGACTCTTAACACCACCGTTTCATCTCTGGGCTTATCAAGTTCAAAAACCATTTCAACTTTTTCTGTTGCATCCCAAAATTCAGTAAAATCATGCTTATCCCACCAATTAGCCTCTTCTTTATAAGTCATCTTATCAAAATCTGGAAATTTATATGTTTTCTTTTTCATAGATTTCCCTCCTTTCTTTTTTACTAGAATCTCTGGCAGTGACTACGTAATATACTCCAGGACCTTTTCTACTAAGAACCAAGGAGAGTAATCTTGTACCAGACCTACCAATTGCTATATATCTACCTTTTTTGCCAATCTTATGTGCTATAAAATTTTTACCCACATCTTCTCCTTCCTCTTCTGTTACATGATGCTTCTTTAGATGTTCTAGGTTCCAATCATCCCAAATCAATTTTTTAATCTTAATCCTGGTCATATTGTATTACACTGTTATACAAAAAGTCAAACTTGTCGAAGGGTTAAAATCCTTTTTTTCATAAATTGTTAATATGTTGTAGTTGTCCTGAAATCAATGTCAACTACAAAAATCTCCTTTAAAGCAGTATCCATCTGATAAATAATCCTGATCTCCCCTACTCTCAATCTATAACTTTTATCAGTTCCTGCCAATTTTTTAACATCTAATCCAACTTGAAACGGATCATTCTGTAACTGTTTTAATTTTTTAGCTACTTTTTCTTGCAAATTTTTGGGAAGTTTTCCGAAATGCTTTTCTGCTTTAGAACGGATAGTAACTTGGTACATCAAACATTAAGGTTATATTTTTTAATTAATTGATCTAACCCAATACCCCCTTTTTCATCCTCTTCCTCTAAAGTTTTGGCTTTTATACTGTCAAAGTAATCTTCGAGCATCTCCATCATATTTGAGTACTCCTCAATTGATAACATCACGGCTTTAGGCTTGCTACGGTGCAAAATAAAGGTAGGGCCAAGCTTTTTGGTTTGATTTAACATCTCAACTGCCCTCTCTCTTAAATCTGTCACTGTTTTGGTATTTTTAACTGTAGGTATAATCATATATTCCTAAGATTATTCTAAGACTTTTCTTAGACTTTGTCAATAGTACTTAAAAATATTGGCTTATCCCCTTATCCTTTTCATATTACTATTATACCCCTATTGTTTATCCATTAAACATACCTCCTTTTCGTTTTTTACTTACCTCATCTGATGTTCTAGCACCAATTTGGCGTCTGATTCGATCCAAAAATTCCTGGATATCTTCAGGGGGGTTTAGGGGAAGATTACCAAACTAACCCCTGGCTCTCTTTTGAAAGCCCAGAGGTCCGTTCAGCTTTGATATTATTCATTTCTATTTCTCTCATCTTTTCCTTTGTGGTGGTGGTTTTGTCCCCATCACTATACAGATTCCCTCTCTTGGTACATGAACCATGCCACTTCTAATTACATCTTCAACAGGAACCTTGAATGTCTCATCTCCTATTGCCAAGCTTATAGCAGAGCCAATATTCAGTACTGTCAAGTGTCGTCCTGGTCCCCCATCTACGGGAGCTACACGGACAATACCACCTTCATGTATACTAAAAATTTTTTCGAGTTCTGGCATATTTTTCCTTTCTTAATTAAAAAACCGCCTTGTTTAAAGAGGCGGCTTCCCTAGAGTAAGGATTTTGGTTTCTTTATGAAACCTCCCCACCAGGACCGCCCTCAAAAATAATGAGGTTACGGTGCCATTTAAATTTTTTAAAAATTTTACTCATACTTTTAAATTAAAATACCCCTTTTGGGATATTAAGTTAATAATAATCATATTCAATGTTAGCTTGTCAATAGTTATTTTACTATGGGATTCAAACAAAGTCAAGTCTATTTTACCAAACGGGGAGGGGTACCGTCATATTCAATCTCTTCATCAGACACTCTTCTGAAAGGCTTTTCCCTAACCCATTCTTCAAAAATATGGGCCACCAGTCCCACTACTCTGCCGATCAAGAAAAAGCCCTTACCTAATCTATAGTCAAACCCCATGTCGGAAATTACTGCAGCAATTGCCCCATCTACATTTATGGGTATTTTTTTACCTTTTTTTTCTTCCAGAAATTTTTCTACAGCTACTGCCAGCTCACAATGTTCTCCATAAAATCCTGATTCTTTTGCTTTTTCAAAAATCTGGGTAGCTCTTGGATCTGTTGTATAAACTTTGTGGCCAAAGCCGGCTATCCTGTCTCCTGAAGAAATCACTTTTTCCACCAGTTTATCTGCTGCAAGTCCCATCTGAAGTAGTCTGGCACACTCCTCAATTGCCCCTCCATGAAATTCCCCAACTCCCAAAATCCCTGCTGCCACACCTTCCTGCATTGGGTTACCTGCTGAAGCTGAATTTCTGGCATTGGTAATAGAGGGAGGACCCATACCGTTATCAATCGTGGAAATTAAAATGGCATCAAGCATGGCTCTTTCTTTATCAGAAGGTAATTCTCCTTTTAATTCGAGCCAAATTGCCTCTGTAAAATTAACTTTATCCATCAAGTCAGTAATCTTATAGCCATGAATAACAGTCTCTCCTTCAACTATCCCAGCTATAGATGTTTTCCACTTTTTATCCATAATTTTAAGTTTCAAGATACAAGATACAAGTATTCCAAACAAAAATCAAATACAAAATTTAATGTTCTCTCCTCCAGATTATACTTTTTAGTAGTAGTCATTTAAAATTTATCATTTGTTTGTTACTTGTTCCTTGGAAACTTGGTTATTAACATAGGGATTTCATCCGGAGTTTTGGCAATTGATACTCCGGCAGATGTCAAACTCTCAATTTTTGATTTATAAGAGCCTTTTTCTCCATAAATAATTGCTCCTGCGTGCCCTAATTTAGTACCAGATGGTAGCGTTTCTGCAAATAAACCTGACACAAAAGCCACAACTGGTTTTGTGAACTTTCCAGATTTGATAAATTCTGCTGCCTCTTCCTCATATGTTCCCCCGATTTCTCCAAATAACACCACTGCTTTTGTTTGTTCATCTTTTTCAAATTCTTCCATTAAATCTGCAAAAGTACTTCCTACCAGAATATCTCCTCCAATACCTATTACAGTTGACTGCCCAATCCCGTTTTTTGTTAGAATCCATGAAATTTCTGAGGCCATTCCCCCACTTTTGGAGATTACCCCAACTGAACCTTTGGAAAACACCCCTCTTGGGTCATCTCCGCCTATGCTCCCCACTTTGCCAAGTCCGGGGGAAATTATTCCTATTGATGATGGGCCGACAATTCTAATTCTCTCCACCTCGGAGGAGTCCACTTCGTAGCCACCATCCGAGGTGCTTCTTACTAAAGCAAGTGCTCTTGCCGTATCCTGAATGGGCACATGTTCGGTAAGAACATTAATAAGGGGAATTTTGGCTTTTATGGCCTCTTCCATCGCTCCTAAACAGGCAAAGGCAGGCACAGCTACAAAAGAAGTGTTAATTCCCGTGTGGTTTTCCAAAGCTTCGGCAATGGTGTTGTAAACAGGCACTCCGTGAACCTCCTGTCCACCTTTCCCTGGAGTTACACCAGCCAAAACCCGAGTGCCATAATTTTTCATCTGCAAAGCCACTTTAGACCCTTCTTTACCGGTAATACCTTGAACCAAAATTTTAGTTTGTTCATTAACTAATATAGCCATAATTTTGTTATTGTATCAGATTTCTTTCATAATTCTTTTGACCAGCTTAAATGAATTACCGTGTTTTAATAGTCCTAAATATGAGTTAACAGTTTCAGATAACTTACTCTCTTCTAGTCTACTAAACATTCTCTTCTTGCTTGTTGTCCTTAGAACACGATGGTTAGGAAAATGGACCCATCCTAAAAAATCAACTCCAGAAGCTAGGGTTTGAATGGAAATTTTGCTTGGATTAAGAGATAATTTTAACTCCCTTTCAAGAAATTCTGAGACTGGAGGAATAAGGTCAATTAAACATTTTTTGTCTTTATTAAAAATCACAAAATCATCAGCATAGCGAATATAATATTTAACCTTTAGGATCCTTTTTATAAACTGGTCAAACTCATTCATGTAAATATTAATCAATATCTGACTTGTTAAATTTCCGAGTGGAAGACCAGACTTAAAACTATTAATGACTTGTTCTAAAAGCCAAAGCAAATCTTCATCCCAAATATGTTTTCTTAAAATATCTTTTAGAATCCGGTGGTCAATATTGGCAAAGAATTTTCTGATATCACACTTTAAAATCCAGGCTGTTTTGGTATCATTAGCTGATACTTTTCTACTCAGTTGCCTAAAGCGGTTTAAAGCTTTGTGAGTTCCTTTATTTTTACGGCAGGAATATGAATCAAAGATAAATTTTTTATCAAAATAAGGATATAGAATTCTATAAACCGCATGGTGCAGGAGCCTGTCTCTGACGTCGGCTTTGTGAATATCTCTCGGCTTGGGATCATTAATTTTAAAGGATAAATACCCCCCATGCTTATATGTTTTATTTAAAAGCTCGCAATGAAGCAAAAGAATATTATCCATTAAGTTTAGAGAGAATAAGTGTATATCTTTTCTTTTTCTTTTCCCTTTTAAAAATTCCTGGAAGGACAAAAGCAAATTTTCTATGGAAATGATATCTTGGTATATATGAGTAAGTTTTCTTCTAACTCTCTCTCTCTCTCTCTGGGGATAAATCTTCCATCCTTATTAGGATAAAAGAGGGCTATTTGGTTTGGATGAATCTTGTTCCTCATATTCCTAAAACTAGCCGTTACACCATTGGGCTACGGATTGAAAATAAATTTCTTGATCTTTTGGAGAATGCATATACAGCATATTTTACCCAAAAAACTGAGAAGATAGAAAAAATTTCAGAGTGTATTTTTACTTTAGATATTATTAAATTCTTAATTTCAACCGCCTGGGAAGGAAAAATCCTGTCTAATAAGCAGTATGAAACAGTTGCTTTAAAGCTTGATGAAATTGGCAAAATGCTGGGTGGATGGAGGAAAAGTTTAGGGTAAGAAAAACCCCGCCCGAGACGGGGAAAAGAAAGTACTTTCTAGAGCTAAATGCCAAGCGATTGTCTGGGTTCCAAAGGTTCTTCGAATTCACCCAATTGGTGTTCAACCACAACCTATTGCTATTGTGTTCCAATTCGAGCACGTTCGGTTTACGATCGCGGTCAATTTAGTATAGTCAGCCATCCATTTCAATGCTATTTCAATTTGTAAAAGGCAAATAGCTGTACATTACTTGTGATTTAGAATCAGCCAGCTGGCTATACCAAGTGTTTCTTTTTTAAAACTCCTACAAATCCTCCCTGGAAAGTCATAACCATCCAGGCTCTCAATTTGTATTTGTTAGAAGGGTTTCAAAAAGCCGTAACCGTTTGAATTACCAATCTAAATAATATTTTAGAACAAAGTATCAAAGAATCAAAGGAATAAAAAAAGTTTTAAGCTTTTTTAGCTCCACTTGCTGTAGAGCTAAATGCCAAGCGACGGTCTGGGTACCAAAGGTCCTCCGAAAGCACCCAACGGGTGTCCAACCACAACCTATAGCTATAGTGCGCCAAGCCGAGCACGCGCGGTCCACGATCGCGGCCAACAACTGGATTCATCCCTGCCCAATAAACATCACCTGAAGATTGAGCTGAATCATTAAGACGCTGATAAAATAAAACTTCTGGATGAATTAAATTTAATCCTGCTGCTTGACCTGCTTCCAAAAACTCTTCATGTAGTAAAGATCTCCTGAAGCCTAAATCCCTAGCACTTGGAATCACTAATTCCATATCCTGACCTCGACCGGTTAAACCACCTGCATTTTCCAAAATATCCCAAGCTCTATCAGTAACTTTAATCTTCCTTAGTTCAAAAGCTTCCCTGAAATCATGTACATCCCTAGGATCAGCTTTAAGAACACTTCTTCTAATAGAGGAGGGTAATTCAACTTTAGGAGTTATTTGAGACAGACCAACTCTATCCTCTATAGCTTTAGCTTTAACATATAGCCCGGCTGCAGTTTGTGCATTCTTTAGGCTGCCGTGTCTTTGAAAAAAGTCTTCTAACTCTCGTGCGTTTACTGACATAATTCTGCTAGTTTACCTAAAAATAAGCTCTCTGTCAAATATTATAAGTTTATTTATTTCCCATAGGCTAAATCCACCATAATTTTTGCAGTTGAGGTCATTGGTGTTTCTCTTCCATAAATATGGAAGTCAAACCCTTCCTTTTTACCTACCTCCTTTAACATCTCAAAAGCTTTTTTATCATTAGGCCCACCTCTTCTTATCACAATTGGGTAATTTGGTTTAGGAGTTAATTCTCTTAATCCTTCTACAAGTCCCATTAAAGTTTCATAAATATCAGTAAAATTTGCTGTTCCTCCCACAAACCAGCAACCTTTTAAGTTTGGCTTTGATAAAACGATTTTTGTAAGTTTTTTAAGTTTTTCCCTGGGAGGATTTCCTGAGTGTTCTGTATAATTTGCAGGCTTACCACCAAAAGCTAATAGAGCATCCATATTTACAATTGATCCCCCACCTCCGGCAGCTATAACAGCAATATCTCCATCTAAGTCCCAATAAACTGATCCTGCAGTACCCCTGTGGTCTCCTTCATCTATCTTCCTAGCCTCTATCTCAGCTTCTGTTGGAGGTCTGCCAAATAAATTCCTTTCGGGAAATTTTATCTCTCTTCTAAAATCTGCATCATCATCCAAAATTATTTTGGCGTCTAACGCCATAATATAATTTTGCCCTGAGCGACCGGAGGGAGTCGAAGGGTTCTTAGTAACAACCAG
>CAZKAW010000003.1:0-1745 GCA_964551255.1 uncultured Gammaproteobacteria bacterium | reverse complement strand
ACAACCAGTGGATTTATCTCTGCTAATTCACAATCATATTTGGTAAAAACTTCCAAAAGTTTTTCTGCTGTTTCCATCAATTCTTCCGGCAAGCCAACACCTCGAAGGTGGGCTTTGACTCCTTCGAGGTGAGCTAAGTTAACAAGATAAGTTTTTGCCCCTTTTTCCTCTGCCCCAGTTCCACCTTCACCATAAGTTAAAACAGGTCCTCTGGTTTGGGTGGAATAACTAAAAGATAAATAATATTCTTTCTCTATTTCAACAGCCTCTTCTGCTAAAACCTTCTCCACCTTCTCCCCATTAATTGTCTTTTTAAATAATTCTTTAATCTTTAATCTTAAATCTTTAATCTCTGTTACTTGGACTATCCCACCAGCATCAGCTCTTTTCCCAGATAAAACTTGAGCTTTTAAAACAAGCGGAGGTTTAACTTTGACTCTTTGACTCTCTGACTCTAACAATTGACTCTTGGGAACTGCTATTCCGCAACTTTTAAAAAGCTTTTTTCCCTCAAATTCATATAAGAGCATAGAAAGATTTTACCATTAATCAATGCTAACTAATCCTAAAACCAGTTTTAAAGAATATTCTACTTCTTTAAGCTTCTCTTTAGAAAGTTTTCCTACTTTTTTTATTAGCCTATCCTGATCTATACTTCTAATAAAAAGTGGCAGTAGTATAGACTCTTTATCCAAACCTCTCAATTTACCCAGATGTACTGCTCCCTCAGGGATGACATTGGGAACAAGCGAACTGGTAGGTATGATTACCGCGTAAGGCGTATTTTGATTAGCCATATCGTTGGAGATTATTAAAACCGGGCGCTTTTTATGAATCTCACGGCCAAAGCTAGGCTCTAGATCAGCAATATAAATATGTCCTCGCTTAGGGTAATCTTTTAATGACTTCTGCATCGGCATATTTGAAATCTTCGTCTATTTCTTCCCCGATCTTTTTATAATACTCGTAATTCGCCCTTAAGTTTTTAATCCACTCTTTTTTAAGGTTCTTTTTCTTGCTTAATTTATCTTTTAGCGCCTCTGCTATAAATTTACTCCTTTTCATACTAGGGATGGAGCTTCTTAAATCTCTGGCTAAATCATCAGGAAGTATAATATTTATCCTTTGCATAATTTAAAATTCCTTACTACACACTATTATTACACACTACTGAAGCTTTGTCAAGGTTATTTTTCTATTTTTTCCCTAAACTGATCATAACTGGTTAATTTTTTGGTTTCCCGTACAGCTCATCATGTGTTCCGATAATTGTAAAATACGCAACTGTATCTTCTTCTGTAGATTTTTCTATGTATAATGCTCTGTAGTCTGAAGTAATATCTATGCTTCTGTATCCAATCCACTCTTTTCGTAGCTCATGATTGTTCAGCTGTAAATCATTTGGATTACTTTTGAAGATTCGCAAGCAGTTATCAATCTTATGCCTAATTCTGACATCTGTTTTGTGGTATTGTTTACGGAACCCGGCACTAAACTCTATCTCCATTTTGATATTTTGCTTTGGGATCATTGAGCCAGGTAATTGCATCCTCGGCACTATCAAAAGAAGGAGATACCTTCCCTTTTTTCCAGTTTAATTCTGCCTGGCGCAGAATCTTTCTGGTGGCTTCATTTGGGTACTCATCGTATGAACTAAAAGTAACTGTTTTAGACTTAATAAGTTGCCGGAGCCAACCATTGAGAAAATAGCATAAACTAAATCCTAACTCTGGTGCGACCTTTTG
>CAZKAW010000002.1:0-61905 GCA_964551255.1 uncultured Gammaproteobacteria bacterium | reverse complement strand
TTTAGAAATATTTTTACAAATGATAACTGGACTGCTCATATTAGACAATATCTGCGAAAACTTTTTCTCCCCTTTTAAAGACCCAAAAACCAACTATAAATATTACCATTGCAGATATAGCAGACCATACAATAGTGCCGATATCAAAAGGAAGATTCAGCAGGGCCGACCTATAACCCTCGGTAATTCCTACCATGGGGTTCAATTTATAAAGCCAAACATACTCCTTTGGTACAAGCGAGAGAGGATATACTACTGGTGTAACATAAAGCCATACAAGAAGAATTAAGTTAGTTAAATACTGAATATCCCGATAAAAAAGATTGGCTGCCGATAAAAATAGGGCCAGACCGGTCATTAGTAAGACTTGAATAAAAAGAAGTGGAATAACAACAATTACTGTTAAAGGAATAGCTATTTTATAAAACAACATGAGTACAAAAAGCAATACTAAAGAAAAAAATAAATCAATGCTTTTTGCCAAGATTACAGAATAAGGCAGCACTTCTCTGGGAAAATTAACCTTCTTTATTAGATTTGCATTATCTACCAGAACTAAAGTAGAAGAAGAGAGAGAAGTTTGTAAATATATCCAGGGAAGCAAACCAACAAAAAGAAATATTGAATAAGGAACACCACCAGTTGGAAATCTAAATATTATAGAAAAAACAAAGGAATAAATCATTAACTGTATTAATGGGTTGAAAATAATCCAGACAAAGCCAATTATAGATTGTTTGTACCTTGCTTTGATTTCGCGCTGAACTAATTGAAAAAGTAAATATTTGTAAGCAATAAAAGGAAGAATCAATTTCCTTAACATATCACTTTAGTATATCACTAACTTATTCTCTTTGAACCCCAACCTTGAATATCCTACTTTTTAAGGAGCGGTTATAAAATTGCCAAACTTTATATGTTTTGGCAGACATTATCCTTTTAAGCTTATTTTTGTACCTCAAAATTAGTTGTGTCTGTTCCGTTATTCTTTTTAGAAGTTCTATGACGTTAGTTGGAACAATTTCTATAAAAATATGCTAAATCATATATTTTTTCTTGCCAAATAACTCCACTTTCTTCATCCAAAAAATAATTTGGATTAAGTTGAATCTGATATCCTTCTTTTATACAAAAATTTCTCTTTTGTTTATTTATCATTTATCTTTTATGATCTTTTTATCCAATTAAAGGTTTTAGCTGCAAAAAATATAAGACTAGCAATGTTTAAAATAAACATTCCTAGGAATAAATTTTTTGGTAGATCCCAATAGTAGAGTGGTTTGATCCACCAAAAATCAGGTGTCCTCTCATAAATTTGGGTATGAATATCCCAAGCTTTCCAGGGCGTAGATATGATATTTCCATAATTTTGATATTTGAAACCCATGGCAGGACCAAGATCTGAAATAAACGGGAAATTCAAAGTTTCTAAATTTATTGGAGCATTGTTGATAGTCATGGATATCAATCCTAAGATTTGTTTTTTTTGCGGAAAAACGGTTGGATCATCATATTGAACATCAATAATGAGATTATTGCCTTTTTCTTGTAAAACAGATGATTTAATTGGAACGGATATTAAAGATCTCTCCTTGGCTATGATTGTAGCAGACTGATTAAGTTTTTCTTTGTTTAGATAAAAGTTCACCAAAGCTGCAGATTCACTTGCTTCCGCAAGAGGATGATTAATTAACCCAAAAGTTAATTCTTTTACAGGACTACTTAGACTATTATCAAAAGATATGTATCCTTTGCCTTCAATAACTCTCCATCTTTCAGGGCCTACATTGAAAGGAAAATCTATCCCATCATAGAATTTAACTTTATATATTCCATGAGCTAAAGTTTGGGGAAAATCTTGTATCAGTTTTACTAGATTCTTAGACATAGAGATGATTGGTGTATATCTAGGAAGGAGGTTTATATATGAAGAATTAGTATATTGTTGGCCATTGATATGAAATTCCTTTTCTAGATTATGAAACTTTAATTGATAAGGCATGATAATACCCAGAAAATTTACAATAATACCTACCAATAGAAGAGGATAAAAGACGACATATCTTTGCCAGTTACTTAGTTGCCTAAAGATGCCTCCTACTAAAAGCATGCCAAAAGGAATAAGTGGTGTTAAATATCTAGGTCCCCAACTAGATTCACCATGCCAGACAAGAAATAAACCATCTTTTTCCAGTCCCACTCGATATTGGGTAGCAATAAAAAGAACATATAGAATGCCCAGTAATATAAACACCACCAGCTCTGCTTTAACCGTCACTTTGATCTTATGCCAGAAGAAAATTGGTATTAACAATATTGGAGAATATAGAAAAATGCTTCTACCTGGACTCAATAGTTGTCCCCAGACTCCCTCAAAGATTACACCAATGGGTAGAGTTATGAAGGGTTTTAATGCTAGAGTAATAACTGCTAACGGGTTAGCATAGTTAATTTCTAGGGACGTAATTTTTTCAGCTCTCGTATTTTCAATTATGAGATAAAGCAAAATAAAAGGGACAACTGCCACCAAAAATACAAATAAATCCTTGACAATTTTTTGAAAATGATATCTGTTAAATTTGATATTATGCAGGAGTAAATAATAAACAGTGAAAGGTAATATTGCCAACATAAAGGTCTGATTATAGGTAATTATTAATACCCCAAAGCTAATAGCAGAAAACATTAAATAGAGTAATTTGGAAGAGCGGGAATATCTTTTCAAAAGATAGAAAGAAAGCATTAAGAAGACGATAAACATCATATGGGCTAGTGAATGTTTTGTATAAACCCAAAGATTTGTTCCTAATATAGTTGCCAAGCTGATAAAAAAGGCTTGTTTTACTGACAAATGAAGCTCTTTTAAATAAAGGAACATAATTACACCCAAAATGCTGCCAAAAAAAGCATTAGTAAAAGAGGCAAGAAGTAAAATAAGCCAATCGCTTTCCAAAGGAAAATGAATAGCAGGAGAGATATTATATATTTTATATACCGTATCTGCTATAAAAACTGCAGGTAGCAGCGCAACAGAATAACCAATTCCGGTATGACTATAGGTTTTGCCATTTCTTCCAATATATGTCCCTAAAATAATATTTTTCCCTGTATTTTTTTCATAATCATATTCATTAATAGGTGCTGTGAAATCTCCCTTATAATAAATACTTCTGGCAACAGAGAGGTATAAAAAACCGTCTTGAGAGTCAACTACTCCTGATGCAAAAAAAGAAAGCAAGAAAAACAAAAATAAAAAGTATATAAAAAGCTTTAACCTCATTTGAGAGTACCTTTAATTGTACATACATATTGGATATAATCAAGGTTATGTTTGGAGTCTTAACGGCGACTAAAAAACTGATAGAAAAATTGAAATGGCATTCTTATCAGTATAAAATCTATTTCAATCGTAATAAAATAATTGAAGATTATTTAAAGTCCCATAAAATAAAAAAGCTACAACTAGGTTGTTGGCCATTCCCTTTAGACTCCTGGCTTAATTCAGATTTACATGCAGCGGATAAAGTTATACCAATTGATATAACCAACCCTTTTCCCATTAAAGATGTTTCCTTCCATTATGTTTTTTGTGAGCATACAATTGAACATTTCAGTTTTGCTCAAGGAGAAATAATACTTAGAGAAATCTATCGGGTACTTAAGCCTAAGGGCAAGGTTAGATTAGCAACTCCAGATTTAAAATTTTTGATTGATTTATACAAAGACAAAAAGTCATCTCTGCAACAAGAATATATTAATTGGGCAAGCGGAGAGTTTCTGAAGGAATGGGGAAAAGCTACAGATACTTTCATTATCAATAACTTCGTCAGAGCTTGGGGACATCAGTTCATATACGATTTTAAGACTCTTAAATTTCTACTCGAAAGGGTAAGATTTGTTAATGTTAAAAGGTATACGCCAGGGCAAAGTCAAGATCCAAACTTGAAAGGATTAGAGTCTCATAGTAAATCGATAGGAGAGCAGTTCAATCGTTTAGAAACTTTTGTAGTTGAAGCGGTAAAACCTTAAAAATTCTCATGAATAAAAATAATGACAAAAGATGGTTTTATAGAAATAAAATAGGTTTAATGATAAATACTAAAAACGAGGAAAAAAACATTACAGAGTGCATAAATTCTGCAAAATCTATTGTTGATGAAATTATTGTGGTTGATATGCAAAGTACTGACAGGACTGTAGAGTTGGCTGAAAAATTAGGAGCTAAAATTTATAAAATCAAGGATTATGGTTATGTAGAGCCTGCTCGAAATTTTGCATTAAATAAAATAACCATGCCATGGACTCTAATTATTGATACCGACGAGCGATTCACTAAAATTCTTCTAAAAAAGATAAAAAACATAGTTAAAGAGGCAAAATATGATGGGTATAAATTTCCTATTAAAAATATTCTGTTGGGAAAGTGGATTGAACATGGGATATGGTGGCCAGATTACCGTCTAAGACTTTTTAAAACAGGTCATTTAGACTGGCCAGTTCAAATTCATAAAGACCCGGTATTTGACGGAACAATCCTTAACTTACCTCCTGTCGAAGAAAATGCTGTTGTGCATTATAACATTGCGGATATTAGAGAGCTTTTAGAGATGATAGATCGATACAGTACTTATGAGAAGGTTTTCCAATCAAAAAAAATGAGTGCTGGAGAATTTGTGACATATTTTGAGAAAGAATTTAAATGGAGATATTTTGAGCATCAAGGTTATCTTGATGGAATGCATGGATTTATTTTGGCTAAGTTTATGAATGTTTATAGATTACTAGAGGTTGCGAAATATTGGGAGAGAAAGGGTTATAAAGAAATGTTTGACTCAATTGAATTAAAAGAAGCAGTAGAAGACCATTACAGCCAAGGATCCTACAATGAAAATTATTTTAGGGATAAGATAGAGAAATTAGAAGAGGATTTAAGAAAAATACAATCATCTAAATTCTATCAATTTTGGCAATTTTATTGTGGGATTCGGGATAACCTATTAAAAAAGGTTAATTTAAAATGACAAAAGATATTAAAATAAAAATTGCCAATTCCAAGATAAATAAGAAGTTCAGATTTGCTAAGGCAAAATTGGTTGCAAAAATCCTAAACAGTTTTAGAATAGGACATGGAGATTTTATTCATTATGATTTTTTTGATTTTTGGCTTAGGAATGGCTTCTTTGTAATACCAAACCATTTTTATCAGCCAATACCTGATCCATCTAAGCTAAGTAAGAATTTCTTTAAGAGAAAGTCGCAACTTCCCGGCATAAATTTTGATGACAAAATGCAATCAGGATTTTTAGAAAAATTCTCTAAATTTAAAAATGAATATAATTTGATTCCCCATACTCCAACAGGTAGAGATTATGAATTTCATTTTCACAATTTAGCGTTTGATGGAGTAGATGCACTAGTTTATTATTCTATAATTAGACATTTTAAGAGCAAAAATATTATAGAGGTAGGATCAGGATGGTCCAGTAAAATAGCAGCATTGGCAGCAATCAAAAATGGTTCTAGCAAATTGACTTGCATTGAACCATTCCCCCAGGAATTTATGAAGAAAGGATATCTGGGGCTAACAAAATTATATGACAAAGATGTTCAAAAACTACCGATTAGTTTTTTTTCTAAATTAGAAGAAAATGATATTCTCTTTATAGATTCTTCCCATACAGTTAAAACTGGCGGTGATGTAAATTATCTATTTTTAGAAGTCTTGCCAAGACTTAAAAAGGGAGTATTAGTACATATTCACGATATATTTTTCCCTTTTGACTACCCAGAGGAATGGGTTTTAAAAGAGCATAGATTTTGGGCAGAGCAATATTTACTACAAGCTTTCCTAATTTTTAATAGTAAATTTAAGGTCCTATATTCAAATAGTTACATTGCTGCTAATTATCTTGAGGATCTCAAGAAGACATTTCCTAAATCCCCGTATTTTAAAGGTGGCTCAATTTGGATTGTCAGATCTGAAGATTAGATTTATGAATAGTATAGATTGCTCCATTATTGTTTTAAATTATTTTGGCGAAAAAACCCTTAAAGTGGTTTTAGATAAATTACTAGACTTAGATTACCCTTCAAATAAATATGAGATTATTGTTGTTGATAATGATTCCAAAGATTCAAGTAAGAAGATAATTAATAAATATTCTTCGAAGTATAAAAATATCCAATCAATCTTTCTGAATAAAAATTTGGGTTTCTCAAAGGGGAATAATGTTGGTATTCAAGCAGCAAAAGGTAAATATATAGCTTTATTAAATAATGACTGTTTTGTTGATAAAAGGTGGCTAAAAGAGCTTATTTTAACCTGCGAAAAAGACGATAGAATATTCGCAGTTAATCCAAAAGTATTTCTTTATCCAAGTTTTATATATCCTAAAATTAGAGTTAGCCAAGATTTTGTAATCAAAGACATTTTTTTGGTAGGCTCAAACCTACTTAGATATGCTAATAAACAAATCCCTATTGATGTTATTTGGCCTGAAGATCCCAATAATAGAATTGCTACATTGGAAATTCCTTTTGATAAAATCTTTGATGATTTTGTAATTTGCCAAATTAACCTGCTTAGAGGAGATTTTTCTCAAAAAAAATCTCCTCCCCTAAAACTTATAGGAAGAAACCGCGATAAGATTGAAGTATCTTACGAAATTATTGAGAATACAATTTTCAAGGCAATATTAAAAATCAACATTGGAAACATTTCAGAGGAGAATAAATTTGACAAGGTTCAAAATGCCGGCATAATGGTATTCCAAGAGGGATCAGGCCGAGATATAGGCGCAGTAGTTAGATACCATAAACAATATTATGAATTTGATAGAGGGCAATTTGATATGAAGAGAGAGATTTATGCAGCTTGTGCTGTAGCAACTTTATACCGTAAGGATGCTCTCGACAAAATAGGATATCTCGATGAAAATTTTTTTATGTATTATGAAGATGTTGAAATCTCAGAACGCGCTAGAATGTATGGATACAAATGTTTTTATAATCCCAAAGCGTACGTTCGTCACTTACACGCCCTGTCAAGCAAAGAATGGTCCCCCTTTTTTATTTTTAATGCTGAAAAAGGAAGATATCTACATTTGTTATTTTATTTTCCTTACCCTACTTATCTTTTTGTAATTGGCTTTTTTAGGCTACTCTTTAATGGAATAGCTAGACTGGTATTAAATTCCAACAAGAAAAATCAAGTTTATAATTTACAATATTTAAGGCTGGTTTGGTACTTTATATGTAGTTTTCCAAAACTGATATCCTCTGCAATGAGAAGGCGTTCAAATATTCCTTCTGAAAAATTGACTGAAAATTTAAACAATATACTTTGTGGAAGGTGGTATTTTGAAAAGAACTAAAAAAGCAGTGGTTTATAGCAAATGGTTAGCTTCGCTGGGTGGGGGAGAGATGGTTGCTTGTATCGCTGCAACTGCCTTTAGAGATTTGGGTTATGAAGTAGTGTTAATAACAGGAAAGAAAATAACAAACTCACTTGTGATGAAAAAACTAGGGATCGATCTGAAAGGAATAAAAATGATTCAAAATTGGAATAACGAACCCAAAATGAAAGAAATTGTTGAAGGAAGTGACATTTTTTTTAATACTTCTTTCATGGATTACTCATTTGGTTATGCAAAAAAAAATATCTATTATACTCATTTTCCAACCTCGTCTTATGATAATTTTAAAGGTTTTGTTTTTAACAATCTTATTCTGCCTTTTGCAGCAAAACTTTTTAAACCAGTAGAGTTGATAGATGATATTAAAGACGATACTATTCATAATGGAAGACCAGCATACTAATTACAACCCCATACTAAAATTGCTATTTAAAAAAAAAAAAAAGGTAAGGTTTATAATGTTTTTTTTAAAATTTTCTTTGAAAATTTCTATAAATCATTGCTAGAGTCTTTTAAAATTTCCTTTGATGAAGCAAAAATAATCGCTATCAATACTTATGTAGATCATCATAGAAACGAGATAAGGTTTACCTATAAAATTCAGGCCCTTTCAGAAACTATAAATTTAAATCTAAATTATAAGAAACTGCATTTACACTTTTTATCACCTGATCGGTTATTTTTAATATTCCCAAAAGTTTTGGTTTCAGAGATAACAAATAACATTATGCTTGAAAATATATATCAAACGTTTAGTCAAAAAATCACTACCCGCCTAAGAGCGGGTTTGTTTGTGAATATTAATCAAAGACTAAGTACTTATTCTATTATTTTGAGTAATTCAGAATTTACCTCTTATTGGATTAATAAATATTGGAAAGTAAAATCCAGGGTTTGTTTCCCGCCTGTTGATTTAATTTTTAAAAAGAGAAGTATAGATTTTAGCAAAAAAAAGAACTGGATATGTTCTGTAGGAAGATTTTTTACTCTTGGTCATGGAAAAAAACAGGAAATTTTGATAAAGGCTTTTAAAAAATTCTACGACTTAGGTAATAGCAATTGGGAGTTACATCTGGTAGGTGGTTTGGCAAATGATCCGAGCAATATTATTTATGTTAATGAATTGAGAGAATTATCAGATGGCTATCCTATTTTTTTTCATCTGAATATTTCCAGGAGGCAGTTAGAGTTACTCTATCGTACATCAAAAATATATTGGCATGCTACAGGATTTGGTGAAAATGCAGAAAATAAACCAATACTCTTTGAGCACTTTGGAATTGCTCCTGTAGAGGCTATAAGCGCAGGGTGTATTCCGTTACTTTACGACGGTGGCGGCTTACCGGAAATTATTGACAAAACTTTATTAGATAAAGAAAAACATCTATTTTCAAAAATTGACCAATTAGTTGAAAATACAAGATATTTTGTGGATTATCCTATTACTGACTGGGGTAAATTATTTGACCAGCTAGAAAAGAATTTTTCCGTACAAGCATTCAAAGAAAATCTACAAAAGGTAATACCCACTGATTAGTTTGATATTTTATATATATCTTGACCTATTTTCTCTACACCTTTTTCGTAAATTATCCCTTTCAAGAATGAATTAAGGGGTTTTTGAAGTTCTTTAGAAAAATATTTACTATTAAATTTAACAAAATTAATATCCCTTTTTCTTAATTCACTAATAAATCCTGATACGTCTCCATTGATAATATAATTATTAAGAGTATCTGCCAAAACAAAATTATCAGGTAGATCATACCCACTATAACCATTTACTAAGTTACATTGATGAAAAATGGATGATAGCTGAACTTGATTGATATATGTTAATCCAGTAGCAACATCAGGAGCAGCATTTAAATGAGTTATTGGTATTTCCAGCAAAACTTTTTTTTCTTTAATACAGATATCTTTTAATATATTGTATTCAGCACCTATACCATATCCTTTTTCGGCAACCAGCTTTGTAGGTATATATTCCAACACAAATATGAGGAAAAAAAATACGAAAAAAAATAGATAATATTTATTTTTTTTTAATTTTTTTAAAGTTAGTAGGGCAAAATAAATTACTCCAATGTAAAAGATGAAGCTCCATCTAGCAGGACTTCTGACTGCATCTAGAAAGGGAACAACTTCTAACATCAAACTATATGGAAGAGGAATATTAACATAATTCCCGTTAAAATTGAGTCTGGGACCAAGAGAGAAAATAAGCCCAGCAATAATAATTACAATAAAGAAAAATCGGGTTTTATCTAGCTGGATTGTGAAAACGACCTTCTCCCTATTTTTAACAAATTTGATCAAGGAATAAAAAGCTAGGAAGGTGATAAGAAAGCCAGGAAAAGAAGCCTTACCTAATGAATTATTTTTATCGTCCCGATTCCAAAAATCCATAATATTAGATTGATGAAAGAGCGAACGAATAGTAGAAGTAAATACATAATCACTTAGGTGTGCAGAGTAGTTTATATACTCATTCATACCTCTCTGGATGCTATAGTAGTCTTTGATATCTGTGTAACCTTTTATAAACACTCCATCAATTATCAAGAAGGTAATGAAGATAATCAAAAATATCTTAAGAATGTTCTTAAGTTTGCCAGAAAAAATTACCCTAGAGATTAAATAAAATACTATTGAAAAAATGAGATAAACTGACAAGTAAACACTTGCCAGAAATTGGATTGCTAAAAAAAGGCCACAGAAAAAAACATTTCTAATACTTCCATCTTCTGATTTAAATAAAAAGTATAAACCTAGGAAAAACGGCCAGTAGCTTAGCATTTGGAAATGAGGTAGCTCTAAATGGAAATAAGGGGAAAAGATAACAAAAAGACTACCAAAAAAAGAAATGAGATTATTTTTGAATAATATTTTCCAAAATAAATACAGGGCTATAAAATTGAGAATAAAAGTAAGTAGAAAAACTAAGTTAAAGATTAGCGTAAGATTATCTGAAAATAGGAAAAAGGGTAAGGCAATAAGGGATTGGGGAAGTAATAAATCTGAAAATAACAACGTATATTTGTGTGGAAAGAAGGCGGTAGTATCAAAGTAATTAACAAAATTTAGGCTTTGAATTTTTAAAACATTTTGTGAAATTATCCAAAGCATAAGTGGATAATCTCTCAAATCTATAAGATTGGTTTTTAAGCTAAAAAATAGATCCCGGAAGACAAATAATAAAACCGAAAGAAATATTATAAAATGTGAAATTTTATTTTCTAGTAGCCTCATATTATTTTATATATATCTTGACCTATTTTCTCTACACCTTTTTCGTAAATTATCCCTTTCAAGAATGAATTAAGGGGTTTTTGAAGTTCTTTAGAAAAATATTTACTATTAAATTTAACAAAATTAATATCCCTTTTTCTTAATTCACTAATAAATCCTGATACGTCTCCATTGATAATATAATTATTAAGAGTATCTGCCAAAACAAAATTATCAGGTAGATCGTACCCACTATAACCATTTATAAGAAAACATCCGTGGTAGACAGAAGAAAGTTGAACGGTTGTTGTGATATATTTTAGTCCTTCACGTATATTAGGAGCGGCATTAAGGTGAGTTACTGGAAGTTCTAATAAAACTTTTCTCTCTTTTGTACAAATTTTTTTTAAAATCTGATGATCATTGGTCAAATAAGACTCCCTACTGCTTTCTAAATTAAAAGGAAGATATTCAAAAATAAAGATAATAAAAATCAAGACAAAAATGAATTTATAACGAGCCTTTGCGTATTGTTTATTATCAAATTTACTTAGAAAACTTAAAGAAAAATAAATTAACCCAAAGTAAAAAAGAAAACTCCATCGAATAGGAGCTCTGATTGCCTCTAACATTGGTATAAATTTCATAATAAAGTTATATGGAAGGTTAATATAAGTATAGTAACCATTGAAATTTAGTTTAGGCCCCAGCGAGAAAATAAATCCAATGATAGTTAGGATAAGGTAATAAGCTCTTTCTTTATTAAGTTCTAATTTTAGTTCAGCTAGTTGCTTGTTCCTTGAGATTTTAAATAGTGCTAGAAGAGAAAGGGTGAATATTAAAAAGCCAGGGAATGCACTGGGAGAATATAGATTCTTATCTAATTTATTCCATAATTTCAAAAGAGTGGATTGATGAATTACAGAATTAATTTCTGTGGTAAAGAAGTAATCACTTAAATGCGCAGAATATGCAATAAATTCTCTTATATCACGTTTTGCATTATAGGTATGTTTCATATCAATATAACCCTTTATAAAAATGCCACTGGTTGCAAGAAAAACAGAAAAGATAATTAAAACTCCTAAGATTGTCCGTTTAAAGCTGCTATTAGTTGGGTTAAAAATATAAAGAACTAAATAAAAGACTAAAATTGCAAATATCATAAATACAGATAAATATACGCTGGCAAGAAACTGGATAGTTAGGAATAATCCAACAGTTATGAAGTATTTTATTCTTCTAGCCGCCTCACCTTTCAAGAAAAAATACAATCCAAAGAAGAAAGGCCAATATGACAGAATAGTGAAATGAGGAAATTCTGAATGAAAAAAAGGGGAAAAGATAAAAAATAGACTGCCAAAAAAAGCAAGTAATTCCTTCTTGAAGATTTGCTTCCAGAATAAATAAACAGATACAAAATTTAAAACAAAAGTTATTATAAATGTTAGATTTAGACTTAATATCAGGTTTTTTGTTAAAGAAAAGAATGGTAAAAAGATCAATGATTGAGGCAACATGGTATCTAGGAACAGAAGTGTTAGTCTATGAGGGTAGAAAGCATTTGTTTCAAAAAAATTAATAAAGTCTAGATTACTAATGTGGAAGACATTTTGATACATCTGCCAAATATAAAATGGGTAATCCCGCCAATCCAAAAGATTAGTTGAGATATTAAAGATAATATTCCTAAAAACAAATAGTAGAATTAAAACATAAAGACTTAAGTAAAATAGGAATTTTCTGGACATTTTAATTCTTCAGCAGATTAAATTTAATTATTTCCCAAATTGCTTTAACTCCGTCCTTCCATCCTATTTTTTTACCCTCTTCATATGTTCTTCCGGAATAAGATATCCCGACTTCATAAATTTTTAAACCTTTAATTTTGGCTATTCTGGCAGTTATTTCCGGTTCAGAGCCAAATCGATTACTTTCCAGCTTAATGGAGATGTTTCTGATTAATTCTCCTTTAAAAACTTTGTATCCTGTTTCCATATCTGTTAAGTTCAAATTTGTTAGGATATTAGATAAAGTGGTTAAGAATATATTGATCTGATAATGCCAAAAATATAAGACTCTGTGAGGACGATTGGAAATAAACCTGGACCCATATACTACATCGGCATCATTTTTTAGGAATGGTTCAAGCAATATTGGATAATCCTGGGGATTATATTCTAAATCCGCATCTTGACTCAAAACTATGTCACCACTAGAAATTTTGAAGCCATCTCTTACTGCGGTTCCTTTACCTTCATTTTTAGTTTTAAATATGGTTTTAAATGAAGTATTTTTATATTTTGCTCTCAGATATTTCAAAGCTTTCTTGATAGCAGAGGTTGTGTTATCAGTAGATCCGTCATCTACCACTATAACTTCTTTCTTAAGATTCATTGAGTCCGCAACACAAATAGCTGATAAAGTTTGAGCTATATATTTTTCTTCATTGTATACGGGTATGACAATTGAAAGGGTTTTCATATTAACTTGTTTCAAAGCGAATAGTTCGCAAACTTGTTTATATCATAAAGAAACTTAATTTAAAATATTGAAACAGTGTTAAAATAATAGTTATGCTGCTTAAACAAAAAAATATAGCATTCTTTTTAAACCTGCCTGTGATTGTCTTATTTGCCCTCTTACTTTATAAAGATCCTTTTTCTCAAAGATCCTTGATTCCTAATCTTGAGCCTTATCCCGATACATTCAACTATCTTACTCCTGCCCTAAATTTGGTTGGGGGCAAAGGTTTTAATATGAACCGGGGGGATAAAGGAGTCAAGCCAAATGTTCCCCCGCTATATTCTTTGAGTTTAGTTCCTGTTTTTATCATTAAGCAGGATCCTCGTATGTCTTATTATACAAATGTAGTTTTAGCCTTTATTTCTTTATTTTTCTTTTGGGCAATTTTAAAGAAAATTTCTGATAATAGGTGGATTATATATACGACACTTATTCTTTATATTACAAATTATTTTATCTTCTGGGTTCCTTCAATAGTTATTGCAGAAAATCTAATACTTACCTTATCATTAATAGCAATTTATTTTTTGCCTTTAGAAATAACCTTGGTTAATTTAACGGTTATCTCACTGATAGCAGTTGGACTATATGCAACAAAATTTGCCTCACTTCCAATTTCAATTTTGATAATTATGTTGTATTTGATCAGAATCTGGTTTAGCAGCTCTTATAAGGTTAAAAGAGTTATGTATTTTATTGTTGCCACAGCGGTATTTTATTCGATTTTAGCCATAGTAGAATGGATGACTAAGGGTAACAATATTTTCAATCAGATTTATGAGCATATTTTACGGATTTATCACAGTATTACTCAGAGTAACCCTTCTTTAGGTAGTAACGAAACAGCACAAAGTACTTATTCCTCCTCATGGTTTGGCGTTGAATATATCAGTAAAAATTTACCTGGGTATCTAAGGTCACTATTCGGAAGTCCCAACAGGTTTCTCTGGGACTTTACCCCCCTAGTGCCGAATTTTGTAGCAATACCGGCTCTAATCGGATTAGTCTCAAGTCTGCTGATAAAAAATACACGCTTTCTAGCTTTAACTCTTTTATTGTTCATACTTAGTTTAATTGCCTTTATGTCTATATTTTATTCATTTGATGCCAGATACATTTATATTGCTATTCCTGTACAGCTTATGGGATTCGCATTATTCTTACAAAATGTGGGGAACAAAATTTTCCACAAAAAGTTTTTACTGAACATTTTAATTTCTATTTTTCTCTGTTCATACCTCTTAACAAATGTAATAAGGATTAAGAGTCAGATTAGTTTGAATTTAAAATATGCTGAAACTCCCTGGTACTATGTTTCGGTTTTAAAAATGAATGAATATTTCACTTTATCATCCGTGAAATATGCCAAAAAGCCTGTTTTGATTTCTGCTTTACCGCCATTTCTGATTGATTATTACTCAAATGGGAATTACACTCTTCTTCCATTGTCTTACGATCAGGAATTCAGGCATTACAAAGAGATAGTTTGGGGTCCAAATGATTATTCAAATCTTCCTGCTTTGTATAAAAAGTATCTGTATGGGGGATATGACTTATATGTATCAAGAGCGGGGTTGGGTAATGAGGGTTACACAAATAGAGATTTTAATGCAATCGTTAAAGAATTTGATACTCAGCTGGTTTTGTCAGGATGCTATGAACAATGTAATATATATAGAGTAAGACTAAAACAAAAGTGAGATAAAATTATGAGTAAAATCTTAATTACAGGTGCCGGGGGGTACATAGGCTCCGTTGCTACCTATATTTTTCTTCAGGAGGGGTTTGAAGTTGTGGCACTTGATAATTTTTCGACAGGATATAAAGAGCCTTTAAGGTTGCTGAAAGAAAAATTTGGCGAAAGAAAATTACGTTTTTATGAGCTAGATTTAACTAAAAAAGAAAATATCATCTCGCTTTTGGAAACAGAAAAAGAAATAGAGGTTGTTATCCACTATGGAGCTCATTGTTTGGTTGATGAGTCAATGAAGGAGCCAGAGAAATACTTTGCTAATAATATTGACGGCTCATTAAACCTTATCACAGCTATGCTTGCAGCAGGCATTAAAAATTTGGTTTTTTCCTCAACTTGTGCTGTGTATGGTCAATCCAATTATGTTCCTATGGATGAAAATCATCCCAGAAAACCTATCAGCCCCTATGGTGAGTCTAAAAAGATGGTGGAAGATATCATTTTGTGGTTTGCTAAATTAATGAGACTAAATTATGTTATTTTAAGATACTTTAATGTTTGTGGTGCTTCTGACGATGGTTTAATAGGGGATTCAAAAAAGCCTTCCATGCTTTTGGTGCAAAATGCAATAAGAGGCGCTTTAGGAATTGAAGACTTTTTCTTAACTTATCCTGAGGTAGAAACAGAAGATGAAAGTCCGATAAGAGATTACGTAAATGTAGTGGATTTAAATTTAGCACACAAAAAAGCAGTGGAATATTTATTAAAAGGGGGTCAAAGTGAGATTATAAATATAGGGACAGGCAGGGGTAATTCCGTATTAGAAGTAGTAGAAACAGTTCAAAGGGTAGTTGATAACAGTTTTAAGGTTGAGAAGGGAAAGTTAAGAGAGGGGGATCCGGACAAACTGATTGCCTCAATTGGAAAGGCAAAAAAAGTGCTGGGTTGGGAACCCCAAAGAAGCCTGGAAGATTCCATAAAAAGTTTAGTTGTTTGGTATAAAGCGCATCCTCAGGGTTGGAAGGAGTAATGAAATTTCTAATTCCAGTTTTTTTAACCTGGCGGGTAGTTTTGTTTGTTCCCTTAATATTCGGGGCTTATTTTATCTCTTATAATCTGCCTGTTCCTACAACTTATGTATATAATTATATTAACTCAAATTTAAATTTCAACTCTATTTTTTTATTCCCCTGGGCTAATTTTGACGGCATTCATTATTTGAATATTGCTCAATATGGTTACACAAATCAAGCGAGATTCTTTCCCTTATTTCCACTTATTCTAAAGTTTACGTTAGGCTCGTTATTGCTGGCTATAGTGACAGTTTCCGCTATTTTCTTTCTGGCCCTGTTTTTTTTAAAAAAACTGATTGAGTTAGATTTTTCCATTCAAGTATCAACACAAAGTATAATCTATCTCTTACTTTTCCCAACATCCTTTTTCTTTATTAGTATTTATTCAGAGGGGCTATTTTTGCTGCTTACAGTTTTGGCATTTTATTTTGCCAGAAAGAGGAAATGGCTATTATCCATTGTTTGTGGAGCTTTGCTGATGGTAACTAGGGTGGTAGGTATTGCTATTTTACCCGCACTATTGTATGAGTTTGCCAAATCCGAAAAGATAAATAGAAAATTAGCACTTTTTTTAATTATTCCTTTAGGACTTATCACATACTCGGTATTTAATTACTATAAGTGGCATAATTTTTTATACTTCATTCTGGCACAAGGGGAAGTAGGTAATAATAGAAGTGTCACGGAGATAGTATTTTTTCCTCAGACGATTTTCAGATATTCTAAAATTTTGACCACAGTACCTGTAAATTCTCACGATTGGGGTATAGCGATATTAGAACTAATTTCATTTCTGTTTACCGTAATCTTTCTTTATATTGCCTGGAAGAGAAAGGTTAGGACAAGCTATTTAGTGTTTGCTTTAATAAATTTTCTTATTATTACTTCAACGGGCACTTTTTCCGCTTTACCTCGTTACATATTGACTATATTTCCCATTTTTATAGCTTTAGCTTTAATAAAAAATAAACCCCTTAAATTTTTCTATATTATTATTTCATCCACCTTACTTTTTATATTGTTAATGCTATTTTCAAGAGGGTATTTTGTATCATAAACTATGAGTATGGTCTGGTTAATACTGGTTTGGGCGTTACTGATAAGGTTTATGAGTTTAAATCAGAGTTTATGGTGGGATGAGGCAATTAATGTGGTATATGCCGGTACTTCCTCCTTTTGGTGGTTTGTAACCGAATATCCAATAGGAGATTTTCATCCCCCCGGATATTTTGCAATTCTTTGGATTTGGGGTCATCTCTTTGGCTTTTCCGAATTATCAGTCAGATTGCCCTCGTTAATTTTTGGCGTGCTTACAATTTTTATAACTTTCTTAATAGGAAAAGAACTGCTGGGTAAAAAGACGGGGCTTTTGGCAGCACTACTTTTAACTGTGGCGCCTCTTCATATCTATTATTCCCAGGAGGCAAGAATGTATTCTTTTGCTGCATTCACCGCAACTCTGGCCACCCTTTTTCTTATTAAATTTCTAAAAGGGAAAAGATGGAGTAGAATTGGATACCTTTTATCAGTCGGGTTGCTTTTGTATTCTGATTATTTGGCTTATTTTATTTTGCCGGTTCATTTGATATGGATTATTCTTAATGATAAAAAAATTTTTTTATCTTATATCTTAACTCTCGGTGGTGGGATTATTTTTGTGTTACCCTGGCTTCTAATTTTTCCTGAGCAATTAACAGGAGGTCAATTTACAGCCTTCTCACTTACCGGATGGCAGGAAGTGGTAGGGGGAGCGGGTATAAAAGAGATTTTGTTGCTACCGGTTAAGATACTTACTGGTAGAGTAAGTTTTGACAACAACTTAGCGTACATTCTTTTTTCCTCCGCCTTAGGTTTTCCGTTTGTCTTCAGCTTGGTTAAATTATTAAAATCAAAATTTGATTTGAAAATATCTCTGCTCTGGTTATGGCTAGTTTTTCCGCCCGTTGTTTCTTTTTTGATCTCCTTTTTTATCCCTGTTTTTTCTTATTTTAGGTTTATTTTTATCCTGCCGGCGTTTTATTTATTAACAGCGGCAGGACTATTAAAATTTAGTACTAAGCTGTCAAATATTTTGGCAACACTTTTGGTAGTGTCAGCACTTATCACAAGCTCCCTCTATCTTTTTAACCCTGAATTTCACCGCGAAGACTGGAAAGAAGCGGTAAGTTTTGTTTCCAAACAGAATGATGAGTCACCGGTAATTTTTGAATACCCGGAAATTCCGGCACCTGTTAGGTATTATGCCAAAGATTTGTCAAGTTTTCAATCGGGGCTTTCTGAAAATCTGGAAACTGCTTTGGAAAATAAATACAAAGCTTTCCTTTTTGAATATTTGGCAGATATATATGACCCAAAAAGGACAGTTGAAAAGAAACTTAAAAATCTTAATTTTGTTAACACCAAGGTTTATAATTTTAGAGGGATAGGATTTGTGAAGCTTTATGAAAAATAACTCAGTTTACTTGTGCCTTATTTTTATATTGGCATTAATCCTTCGTTTTTTATATTTTCCGCAAAATACTTATTTTGGTTTTGATCAGGCCAGAGATGCGTTTGCAGTAGCGGAGATTATTTCCGGCAATCTTAAAATCACCGGCCCGCCCACAGCCACTGGAATCATTAATCATGGGGTTTTGTATTACTACATCTTTACTCCATTCTATTTTATTAGCGGAGGAGATCCTGCCAGTGTTTCGGCATTTTTAAGATTTTTTAACGCTACAGGAATATTTTTAGTATTTTTGATAGCTTATCCGATGTTCGGAAAATTGTCTGCTTTTTTAGCAGCCTTTCTCTTTGCCATATCTTATGAACAAACTCAATTTTCACTTTTCTTAAACCACCCTTCTTTAGCTGTAATATCTGTTTTATTTTTTTACTTAGGATTGTCAATTTGGGTTTTCAGAAAAAAAGCCTGGGGGTTACCCCTGGCTCTTTTCGGACTGGGACTATCTATCCAATTTGAATTTGTGGAAATACAGCTAATAGGGGTTTTTATATTATTTGCGCTCATTTTTAGAAAAGAAGTTCCAGAAATTAATTTTAAGAATGTAACCTTTGCCCTGATAGCTCTATTGCTTCCGCTTTCTTCTTATCTGCTTTCCGAGATAAAAAACAATTTTCTAATTACTAAACAGTTATCAAATTTTTTTAATTCATCAGGCTTTGGAGGGAGCAGCAGCTTACCGCAAATTCTTCATATTATAAACCGCCATTTTCATGATAATCTTGCCGGAAATTCAATTGCTCCTGCTGTTTTGGCGATAGGCTTTATTATTATCCTTGCCAAATTAATTACTAAAGGAGAATTTAGACATCAACTTACTTTTTTAATTCTTTGGTTTTTCGGAGGTTTCCTTGTCTATTTTGTCATGAGTAACGACGCATACTTTTACAATACGGGTACGTCCATCTCTCTTTTAATATTTTCAGCCTTCCTAATATCGAAATTATTTTCTAAGAGTAAAAGTTTAGCACTTTTTATTTTACTTTTGATATTGTTTTCCAACATAAGCTTAATTACAAAAAATAATCCCGTGGGTCCTAATCAAAAAATTAATCCGCAGGTAGGTTTGCTGTTAAGAGATGAGAAAAAAATACTGGATTTTATTTACCAAACTGCCGCAGGAGGGGACTTTGCTGTAAATGCTTTGACGATGCCGTACAATGTTAATACTACCTGGAGTTATTTATTTGAGTGGTATGGAAGAAAAAAATATGGGTATGTTCCCCTTTGGGGAGGAGATGCGGCAGCGGGTTTTCCCGGAAAATTAAAAGTAGAAAAGGCAAGAAGTAAATTACCAAACACACGTTTCTTAATCATAGAACCACTTGATGGTATACCCCCGTACCTTATTAATAGTTTTATAGACAATGAAGAAAATTATGCAAAGACAAGCGAAAAAAGGAAAATAGGGACAATGGAGATCTGGGTACAGCAGCCAAAATGAATAAATTCTTCCTTTCGGGAATAAAATTAAGATATATAATTTTCCCCTTAATTATATTTAATGTTTTCCTGGCTTCCAGATGGGTAAGTGACGGTAATATTTTTTTCCATACAGATATCGCCCGGGATTTTCTTTTAATGGAAGATATTGTGGAAAATAAACATCCAACACTGATTGGACCAAGATCCGGAGCTATCCCCGGTTTATTCCACGGTCCGCTTTGGCTTTATTTAAATCTTCCCAGCTTTATGATTGGGAATGGAGATCCTGTTATTGTTGGCTGGTTTTGGGTAATGATTTATATCTTAAGTATTTTGATTACCTATTATGTTGGAAAAAAACTGTTTGGTGCGGAGGAAGGGTTACTGAGCGCTTTACTCTTATCTTCAGTGACGGTTTTAAATGTGCGAACTTTATTCAACCCTTACGGGGCATTAATTTTGGCCCCGCTTTACTTTTACCTGTTTACTCTTTATCTAAAAAATAAAAGCATTAAAACTCTCTTTACGGCTTTATTTGTTTTGGGTCTTATTATTCAGTTCCAGATGGCCTTTGGTGTGCCAATTCTAATTTTGAGTACTGTTTATCTGATATATTGGATAATCAAAATGAAAACCGTTTCTCATCTATCTGCTTTTTTAATACTGACAGTGCCTTTATCAACCTTTATATTATTTGATTTAAGAAATAATTTTCTTCAGGTGAGGTCCGTTATCAATTACCTTTGGGGGAGTGAAACACATGGTAAATTAGTTCTTGGTTATGACCGGGTCATCACGCTTAGGTTAAAGGAATCAGTAATTGATGGTTTAGGACTGCTTACTGGGGGTAATGCTTATTTAACAATTTTTTTATTGCTTTTTTTTATTTTTGCCCTATATAGAATTTTTAAATACGCTGATCAGAAACAAAAGCAAACTTACCTATTATTTGTTATTTTATACGGCGGATTTTGGTTTTTGGCCATATTTTTTAAAGGGCCGGTATGGGGATATTATTCTTTACCTTTTATTCCCCTGCTAGTTTTAATATTTGTTTCTTTTAGACAGATAAATAAGATCATTTTTTATGCTCTTTTTATATTAATTTACGCAGTTAATTTACAAGTCGGACTGAAAGATATATTTTCCTACAATCCGGATCCCACAAAACAAGATGTCAGTGTGTGGAAGTTTAATAAATTAGTGGCGGAAAAAGTTTTTTCTGGTAATGAAAGTGAATTTGGCTATTTTATTTTTACTCCTGATTTATACGGTTACTCCCCTCGCTACGCATTAGATTTCTACCAAAAAAGATTTAAGAATAAAAAGGTTAAGCCCTATGAAAAAAAAGCCATAACATATCTTGTTATTGCCCCTCCCCCATATTATGGTAAAGATCCAAACAGTATTTGGTATCAAAAAAATATTAATAGTACCTCTTGGAAAAGTAATGATGTGAGGTTAAATAAAAAACCGCAAGATATAATTCTTTTTGAAAATGGTTTTGTTATAGAAAAATATCAACTGACTGATGAGGAAATTAAGGTAGAACCTAATCCTTATTTAATTAAGGATATATTTTTTAGATAGAGATGAAAACAATCTCCTTTATAATAATCCTAGTTCTCTCCCTTTTAAATACTAGCCATGTTTGGGCCAAAGGAGAAAAAGATTGTGATAATCGTTTTGTCACCCTAGTTAATCCAGTACGAAGCAGAGACCTTTGGACTGATAAAAGTTTAAATCCCTTAAAGGAACAATATAGTTTGATAAAACGGCACGGTTTTTCAGCTACTTGGTTAATGCAATATGATGTTTTAACTGACCAAGAACTGCTTGATGAGATTAATGAATTTGATAGTAATCAGGAAAAAGGAGTTTTTTTAGAAATATCCCCTATCCTGGCAGAGCAGGCTAGAGTTATTTATCCTTATGATGCTGCCTGGTTTGATCCGAATGCTGTTTTCCTTTCAGGTTATACCCAATCCGAGAGGCGTAAATTAATAGATGAATTTTTTGAAAAATTCAAAAGTGTTTTTGGCTACTACCCGAAATCTGTCGGAGCATGGTGGATAGACTCTTATTCTTTAAATTACATGAGGAATAAATATGATATTGCAGCAGCCCTCATAGTAGCAGACCAAAAAATAACTGATAATTATGGAGTATGGGGGGCCTGGTGGGGTATGCCTTATTATCCTTCTAAGGCAAATATTCTGACTCCGACAAGCAGTTTATTAAACAAGCAGGATGTATTAATTATCCAGTGGGCCCAGCGGGATCCGGATTTGGCAGTAGGGAAGGGGCCGGCATATTCTAATTACTCTTTGCAGGCAAATGATTATATCCGGCAGGGAAAAGATACGGACTATTTCAAAAACTTAGTAAATATTTATCTGGACTGCAAAAATCCAATAGGGCAAGTAACAGTTGGTTTGGAAACTGGAATCGAAAGCGTAGGTTACATTGATGAATACGGAAATCAGCTTAAATATTTATCTTCTATACCCAACCTGAATTTTGCAACCATGAGGCAGTTCACAGACAAATTTTACAAAGTTTTTCCAGAATTTCCAAAACAATTTGAGGTAAAAAGCGGCAGCTCTAAATGGATTATGACAACCGATTCAAGGGGCAACTCTCAGTTAGGAGAATATATCAAATACCAGCCGGAAATAGCTTTTAATGACTTTTTCATAGCTGATAAAGGTAATTTCCTGGATCGTAACTTAGACAAACTTAGTTCCAAAACTGAATTATCCTATTTTCCTTATTTCATTATAGTTATTTTTCTTTACGGGGTGTTGGCTCTATTTAAAAAAACTTTCAAACTTTGGGTAATAGCAACCCTGTTTGCTTTTGGTTCTTTTGGTCTAATTTTAAAGTCAAACTATCAATTCGGCTGGCAAGTGTTTTATGGTTTCTTGATCCCTTATTTAATTCCTGCACAGATAATTCTCATTTTAGTTTCCTACATTATTATATGGTTACTCTCTGGGAGTACTATCCTAAATAAAAACCGGTTAACCTTATGGTTTATTCCTTTATCATTTGGACTGGATTTTATCATCCAAGCTTTTAGATTTTCCTTTATTTTCGGAAAATATTATTTTGGTGTTGCCCTGGATCCTTTAAGATTTTTTGGTTTTTCATTTACTACCCCTTTCAATGTAGAAATTGTAAGCCGGAATTTTTCTCCTGCTGTTTCTTCTGCGCTACTTCGTTTCGACTTTAATAAAATTTGGGACAATTTATATTTATCGCTGATAGTGTATCCTCTTTTGCATATTTTACTGGGCTTAGGGGGAGGTTATTTAATAGCTAAATTACCAACAAAATTTAGCAGGATATTAATTGGAGCACTGATTATTTTAACCGGGATGCAATTATTAAATGTTTTCCAAGCTGATCCGCGTTTGGTACAATAAAGAATAATGATCAAAGCAGGTTTTGATATTTCCCAGGCAGCCTTTAGCGGGGGAGTAGCAGTTTATACCGGGGAGTTAGCAAAGCATTTGCGAAAAATTAAAAATTTGGAAATGATCTATTTTTATTCCTCTTTCAGAAAGCCCTACAAAGGTGATTTAAAAAATGTTAAATCATACAGGCTGCCACCCACAATTTTTGAGATGCTGTTTAACAAGTGGAGAAATGTTGGAATAGAAAAATTTATCGGTCCTGTAGACATATTCCATTCAAGCGACTGGACCCAACCTCCTACAAAAGCAAAAAAAGTGACCACTTACCATGATGTGATACCTTTAAAATACCCCCGGTGGTCTCACCCAAAAATAGTAGCCGTCCACAAAAGAAGATTAAGGCTTGTCGAAAAAGAAATTGATTTAATAATAGCTGTTTCAAAATCTACCAAGAAAGATATTTTGGAAATATCTAATATTCCCGAAGGAAAGGTGGTAGTAATTTATGAAGGGGTAAGTACAATATTTAAGCCACTGCCAAAAAGCGAGGTAGAAGTTTTTAGAAGAAAGATGAGATTGCCTGAAAAGTTTGTCCTGGCAATAGGGGGAGTAGGAAAGAGAAGAAATTTGGAAAGAGTAAAAGAAGTATGCCGGGGTTTGGAACTGGTTATTGCCGGAGAGACCCTCACTAAGCTTTCTTATGAGGAGCTACCATTTTTATATAATGCGGCACAAGTTTTACTTTACCCTTCATTATATGAAGGCTTCGGGTTGCCGATTTTGGAGGCAATGGCTTGTGGCACTCCCGTTATAACCTCAAATGTGTCCTCAATGCCGGAAGTTGGGGGACAGGCAGCGATTTATGTTGACCCTATGGACCCCGGAGACATTAAAAAGAAATTAGAAGCTGTGATTGGTGATGAAGGCCTGAGGAAAGGGTTGATACAAAAAGGATTTGAGCAGGTAAGAAAATTTTCCTGGGAAAAAGCAGCTTTGGAGACATATCAAGCTTACAGAAAGTTGGCGAGTAGATGAAAATTGCAGTTGACGGGTATGAAGCCAATGTGCCGCAAAGACTGGGATCTTCTCAGGTGGCTTTTGAGCTTCTGAGGAATTTAGAAAAAATTGACAGAGAAAATGAATATGTAATTTTATTACCCGGACCTGCGCGGGAGGATTTGCCAAAAGAAAGGGCCGGATGGAGCTATAAAATTTTAAAACCTAAAAGCCTTTGGACTAGAATTTCCCTTCCTCTTTATTTATATACAAGCAAAGCCAAACCCGATTTGATCTTCTCCCCTACCCACTATATACCCAGGTTTTCTCCCATAAAAAGGGTAGTAACTATTTTTGATCTATCTTTTTTGCATTTCCCTCGAAGTTTTCTTAAAAGAGATCTATGGCAGTTAACTAACTGGACCAGGTTTTCCATACAAAATGCAAACCACATTATTGCTATTTCCAATTCTACCAAGCAGGATATTGTTTCCCAATATAAAGTAAATAAAAACAAAATAACTGTAGCTTATCCAGGTTTTGATAAAAACATTTGGCATCCAGTCGATGATAAAGTGAACATTGCTAAAGTATTGAAAAAATATAGAATAGAGGATAACTTCGTTGTATATATAGGGACCATCCAGCCTAGAAAAAACTTAACCCGGTTAATAGAAGCCTTTGGCCGGCTGGTTAAGGAATCCGCTTTACAACTTGTGATAGCGGGAAAAAGCAGCGGTAAGGGCAGGGAAGGCTGGATGTATGAAGATATTTTGGAGTTGCCGAAAAAATTAGTAATAGAAGAGAGAGTAAAATTCAGTGGCTTTGTTCCTGCTGAGGATTTGCCGTATCTTTTATCGGCAAGTTATGCCTTAGTACAACCGTCTCTTTGGGAGGGGTTTGGTTTATCCGTTGTGGAGGCAATGGCTTGTGGAGTACCGGTGATTGTATCCAATGTTTCATCCTTGCCGGAAATAGTAGGGAAAGCTGGTATTTTAGTTGACCCATATTCAGTGGATCAAATAGAACAGGCCATAAGAACGGTTGTTACAGATAAAAAATTAAGACAAAAATATGCCAAAGCAGGTTTAGTACAGGCTCAGAAATTCTCCTGGGAAAAAATGGCCAGAGAGGTCCTTAAAGTGTTTAATCAATTAAGCAGTGCTGAATGATATAATTTATTTATGGCATTATTTCACGATAGAATGGGAAAGTCATTGAGTGCCGATGAGGCTTTCCAAAAGATAGTTGATAGATTTTCCAATTGGTTTTTGGATTTTGAACTGCTGGTTGTGAGACTGTCTGGTTTAGTACCTTCTCACCTCTTTCGTCTGTTTGTTTACAAAGCGGCCGGGGTAATTATAGGAAAAGGTTCAAGAATACACATGGGAGCTCAATTTTTTAATCCGGCTCAGGTTGATATTGGTGAGGGTACGATCATTGGCCAAAACGCCTTTTTAGACGGCAGGGATAAACTGATTATTGGAAATCATGTTGATATTGCCTCGGACGTAATAATTCTAAACAGCGAGCATGATATAAACTCGGAAGATTTCCATGCGACAACTGCTCCTGTTGAAATAGGGGATTATGTTTTTATTGGCCCGAGAGCAATTATCTTGCCCGGTGTCAAAATCGGGAAAGGAGCTATAGTAGCAGCAGGAGCAGTAGTGACAAAGGATGTTGAGGAATCTAAGATAGTAGGCGGAGTTCCGGCGCAAGTTATCGGGAAGAGAAAAATAGAAAACCTTCACTACAGACTTGGTCGAGCCAGATTATTTCAATGATTAAAAAAATTTTCATTCTATTTTCCGTAATCCTTTTTATTTACATGATTTGGCCGGGACCGGGAGAAATTTCCGATCTTAAACCTTTACCAAACTCTGCCAAATCTACTCTTTCGGGAGATACCGTTCAAATTCCCAATGTGTCGGCTTATTTTTCAAACAATTTTAGAAATTTTGTGGTACCTTTTTATTATAAAAACTATCAAGAAAATTCTCATTTTCCTTTTCCGCCGATAAGACTAAACCATCCTCCCGAATATTCCTGGACAGTAATAAAAAAACCTACAGATACTACATATCTTGAAGAATTTGTTTATCCCTTGAGAGACTCCCTTTATGTAAATGGGTTTGAAAATTATCATCCTAACGGCACCCCGGTATTTTGGGGCGCGCCCAAGCTGAATGAAGGAGATAAAATCTGGTATACAAAAACCACCCTAAGGTTATATACCTCCAACTTAGTTGTTAGAGTGCTGATGTGGTTTGGGATAATCATTTCCATACAGCAGCTTTGGAAATTGGGAAGGAGTATTGTCAGAAATGAATAAGGAAAAAATTATAAAAGTATTAGACAAAACTTTATTGTTTCTTACCTTGTTTTTATTTGCCTTTATCCCTCTTTACCCTAAGTTTCCGCTTTTGGCCGTTTCAGGAACTTTCGTTGCAGTAAGATTGGAAGATTTACTGGTGGCCGCAGCCATCGGAGGGTGGATAGTCTATGTAATTATGAATAAGCAGTTTTCATTTTTTACCAAAAATAATATTGGTAAATCCCTGATAACCCTTTTCTTTATAGGAAGCATTTCCCTTTTTTCAGCAGTTTTTTTGACACATACCATTACCCCTCATTTAGGCATTCTGCACTTTTTAAGAAGGATTGAGTTTATACTGCTTCTTCCAGTTGTTGCCACGATTTTTACTACCCGCAAAAGATTGATGCTTGCTCTTTTAGTTTTGTTATTAACGGTGATAGCGGTCAATTTATACGCATTAGGACAGAAATATTTGGAGTGGCCCGTTGTCTCTACCACTAATTCGGAGTTTGCTAAGGGGCTTCCCCTTAAGCTAACCCCCGGGGCCAGGGTTAACTCAACTTTTGCTGGGCATTATGATTTAGCCGTCTTTTTAAATATAGTTTTAATATTACTGTCAACATTACTGTTTGCCTTCAGGAAGAGAGTTTTGCCAGTAATTTTAATTTTGGGTACGGTTTCTACAATTGTTTTAGTAATGACAGCAGCCAGGGTCTCGTTTGTAGCAGCTTTTGTCGGGTTAGTATTTTCCTTAATATTCTCCAAAAAGAAAAAATATCTCTTATTACTTTTTACTGCTGTTCTTCTTATTGCTTTTTATCCCTCTCAACTTAGAGACAGGCTCCTATCTACCATCACAGTAAACTTACTGAATTTAGGACAAAGATATGAGGGAAGAAATATAAACCAAAGGTTAGAAAATAAACTGAATATTCCAACACTCTACTACAGAATTGCCAGCCGCTCAGCCTCCGGTACCGCTTTTGTCAGCCCTTCGGCCGGTATACCGGTTGACATAGCTCCCGGAGAACCAATTGATGAAACTGAACTGGCTGTTTACAGATCTTTTGAGATAAGGCTTAATATTGAGTGGCCCAGAGCGATAAATGCCTTTTTCAAAAATCCTCTTTTGGGAACAGGATATTCGTCTTTAGGGATAGCAACTGATAACGATTTCTTAAGATCTTTAGGTGAGGTAGGGATTTTGGGTACAATTTCTTTCTTTTTAGTTTTACTGGCAATTTGGAAAAGAATTTATCCGGGTATAAAAGCAGAAGATAGGCTAATCAGATTTTTCTCTGCAGGGACTCTTTCTATAATAATTGTATTTTTAGTAAACGGAGTTTTTATTGACGTATTTGAGGCTTCAAAAGTAGCATCTTTATTTTGGATGATTCTCGGGTTAAATATTGGCATATTAAAAAATAAATGATAATTATAAAAATTTTCAGAAAAACATATTTTTGGCTTGCTTTACTGTTAATTATTGGTTTTCTTCTGAGGCTTTATAAAATAGATTCACCTATTGCTGACTGGCATTCCTGGAGACAAGCAGATACGGCAGCCGTCACCAGAAATTTTATTAAGGAAGGCTTTAATCCTCTCAAACCAAAATATGATGATATGTCTCCTGTTGCCGAGCGGCCCGTAGCCAACCCGGCAAGGTATCGTTTTGTAGAGTTCCCTATTTACAATATCGCGGTTTATCCTTTTTATTTAATTTTTGGGATTGACGAAAAATATCACCGATTAGTGTCAATACTTTTTTCCTTAGGAAGTACGGTGTTTTTATACTTTATAATTAAAAAGTATTCTTCCAAATTTGTCGCCGCATTTGCTGCGCTAACTTTTACCATACTGCCTTTTAATGTTTTCTTTTCTCGGTCAACTTTGCCGGAACCTACCTTTATTTTCTTTGCTCTGGGAATGATGTATTTTGTGGGAGAGTGGCTGGAAAAAAAGGGGAAGAGGTTTATGCTTTTGGGATATATATTTACCTCGATAGCTTTTTTAATAAAACCCTGGGCAATTTTTTTCTATCTGCCGCTTTTATATTTAGCCCTTAAAAATAAAAAGTTTAAGGTTTTTCTCATATTGTCTATATTTGCAGTATTCCCATTTATTTTCTGGCGGCTTTGGATACAACAAATGCCCTCCGGGATTCCGGCTTCTTCCTGGTTAGCTAACGGCGACAATATCCGTTTTCGTCCCTCATTTTGGTGGTGGATTGTTTCGGAAAGGATGGGTAGGGAAGTCTTAGGAGCAACGGGTTTAGTTTTATTTTTCCTGGGACTGGTATTAAAACCTAAAAATGGAAATTATTTTCTGCATCTTTGGACTTTATCATTGTTTTTATATTTTATTGTTTTTGCAACAGGAAATGTCAGGCATAATTATTACCAGCTGATATTTGTGCCGGTTGCATCTGCTTTTGTATCCTTAGGATTTGCAGCTTTAATTAAAGGAGAAAAATTTTTTGTTCCCAGAATATTTACTATTTTTTTGGCACTTCTACTATACATTCTTGCTATCTATTTTGGATATAAAACAGTAAGTGAATTTTATAAAGTGAATAACCCTTCAATGGTTGAGGCAGGAAAGAAAGTAGATGAGATGGTACCCAAAAATGCCATAGTTTTAGCCCCATACGGAGGTGATACTGCCTTTTTATACCAGACCAACAGGGCCGGATGGGCTTATGTTCCAACTTCAATTCGAGATTTAATTGCGGACTATGGAGTAAACTACTATGTATCAACCAGTTATGACGGCAGGACTAATTGGGTTTTAAGACACTTCTATCCCATTTGGCAAACTTCAGATTATGTAATTGCGGATTTAACCAGATTAAAAAAGGATTTTAGTAGATTAGATCCGGAGCCTTAATTATGAGAGTTTTGATGCTTACTCCATACTTACCTTACCCGCTTTTAACCGGTGGACAAACCCGCTCTTATAATTTAATCAAAAGACTATCATCTTTAGGTCACAAAGTTGCTTTATTTTGTCTGGTTAAAAATGATGCGGAGAGAAAGTATGTGGGAGAGCTGGAAAAATACTGCAGTGAAGTACAGGTTTTTAACAGGTCTGAGAAGCCTTGGACATTTATTAATATTCTAAGAACAGGTCTTAGTTTTTTCCCTTTTTTGGTTGTTAGAAATTGGGCTACAGGAGAAAAGAGTGCAATTGAAAAAAAGCTAAAAGAGGAAAATTTTGACCTGATTCATGCAGAGACTTTTTATGTCATGCCTCACATCCCGGAAACTAAAATTCCCATACTGCTGGTAGAACAAACTATTGAGTACTTAGTTTATAGGCATTATGCGGAAAGTCACCCGCTATTGCCATTAAGGCCCCTTTTGTACCTTGATGTTTTAAAGATGAAATACTGGGAGAGAAATTTTTGGAGTAGAGCCAGCAGAGTAGTGGCTATGTCCTGGGAAGATAAGCAGATTATGCATCTTCAAACTCCATTACTGGATGTAGACATTGTTCCTAATGGAGTTGACAGTAAATATTTTAGCAAAAAAATAAAAGCTCGTCCAAAGAAAGCCATTATTTTATATTTGGGTAACTTTACCTGGTTGCAAAATAGAGAAGCAGTAAAAATATTAATAGACAAAGTTTGGCCTGTCATAAATTCACAAATTTCCTCAGCTAAGCTTTGGATAATTGGCAAGGATGCCGGTAAATTTTTTCCCAAGTTGGCTTCAGAGAGAATTATTGTTAAGGAAGTTACCGATGTCAGAGAGGTTTATCAACAGGCAAGTGTACTGGTGGCGCCAATTTACGGAGGCGGAGGAACGCGCTACAAAAATTTTGAAGCCTTTGCTTCCGGTCTTCCGGTGGTCACGACTTCAATAGGTATCAGGGGAACAGACGCCAAAGATGGAGTTGATGTTATCATCAGGGATAGTCCGGAGGAGATTGCCCTTGCCGCTGTTGAACTGATTAAAAACCGTGATCTTTCCAAAAAGATTGCCCGAAATGCTAAAAAGTTGGTCCGGGAAAAATATGCCTGGGATGCCATAGCAGAAAAATTAAGCCGAATTTATGAAGATGTAGGGAGAGGCGGAGGATGAAGATTGGAATTGACGCCAGATTTTACAATGAGTCCGGAGTAGGCAGATATTTAAGAAATCTAATTAAAAATTTAAAAGTTTTAGATAGCAAAAATCAGTATTTTATTTTTTTATTGCCTAAAGATTTTAAAGAATTTAGTGAAAGCAAAAATTTTACAAAAGTCTTGGCCGATTTTAGCTGGTATTCCTTTACCGAACAATTTAACCTTCCCAAACTATTAGACTTTTATAAACTTGATTTGGTTCACTTTCCCCATTTCAATGTCCCCATTTTCTATGGAGGAAAATTTGTTGTCACTATACATGATTTAATACATCAGCATCACTCAATGAAAAGAGCTACTACCTTAAGCCCCTTTGCTTTTAAGATAAAACAAATAGGTTATAGAAGAGTTTTTAGAAATGCTGTTACCAGGTCCTGCCAAATCTTAACTCCTTCAAAATATGTTCAAAGCCTTTTGACTTCAGAGTGGAAAGTAAATGAAGAAAAAATTACCGTTACACCGGAGGCAGTGGATGATAATATTTTGTCCATTAATACTCGTATGTCCCCAAAAGAGAGTTATCAGGCAATTAAGAAATTTAATATAGAATACCCGTATATTTTTTATGTTGGTAATGCACATCCTCACAAAAATGTCGAAGGGTTGATTAAAGTATTTCTAAGGTTGAAAACTAAATATAAGGATTTGAACTTAGTCCTTTGCGGATATGATCACTATTTTTGGGAAAGATTAAAAAAAGAGAATCAACAGAAGAATATAATTTATACCGGTTTTGTTTCGGATAGCGAGCTGGTAGCCTTTTATAAAAATGCTCAAATGTTCGTACTGCCGTCTTTTGAAGAAGGGTTTGGAATTCCCCTGCTTGAGGCAATGGCTTGTTCTTGTCCCGATGTTTCCTCAAATTCCGGCTCCTTACAAGAAGTGGGGGGAAAAGCCCCGTTATATTTTAATCCTCATAACCTGGAAGATATGGCAGATAAAATAAAACAAGTTTTAAATTCAGGGCAGTTAAGAAAACAACTTATTAAAAAGGGCAAACGAAGAATAAAATTATTCAGCTGGGAAAAGTTGGCCGGACAAACTTTGGAGGTTTACAAAACATGCGGATAGCTTTAGTGCATGATGATTTGGTGCAGTGGGGTGGAGCAGAGAGGGTGCTTTTGGGTCTTTGTGAGATGTTTCCCCGGGCTCCCATTTTTACTTCTGTTTATGATTCTACTAACACCGTACTGGCGAAACAGTTTAGCTCTAAGCAGATTATCACTTCTTTTTTACAAAATATTCCCGGCTGGAGATCCCTTTATAAAACCTTGCTTCCCTTCTATCCTGTAGCCTTTGAGCAGTTTAATTTTGATAAGTTCGATCTGGTGATTTCCCAAACTACCAGATTTGCCAAATCTATTATTACTAAACCTCAAACTAAGCATCTCTGTTATTGTCACACTCCCCCAAGATTCCTTTGGCATTTATCGGGTGAGAAAAGCTACGAAGCAGCAGAGATACTAATGAGCAAATTAAGAATATATGATCAAATTTCTGCCAGAAGAGTAGATTATTTTATTGCCGGATCCGAAAATGCCAAAAAAAGAATTAAAAAAATCTACGCTCGAGACTCCCGAGTTGTTTATCCATTTGTAGATCTTAATAGATTTGATGATATTGAAATTTTTGATGGAGGTTACTTGGTAATAGCAGCCAGACCCACTAAATACAAAAGAGTGGACTTAGCTCAAGCAGCATGCGATTATCTTAATATTCCGCTTAAAATAATCAGCGGAGAATTGGAGGATGAGATAGTTATGTCAATTTTGGCCGGAGCCAGAGCCCTGCTTATTCCCGGAATTGAAGATTTCGGTTTGTCTTCTTTGGAAATACAGGCTTTGGGTAAACCGGTAATTGCCTACAAAGCAGGAGGAGTTTTAGAAACAGTGATAGAGGGTAAAACCGGAATATTTTTTGAAGATCAGAAAGTAGAATCTTTAGTAGCGGCGATTAAAAAATTGGAGTCTGCTAATATTAACCCGCTAGATTGTCGATTGAGTGCAAGACGCTTTAGCAAAGAAGCTTTTAAAAAAGATTTTGCCAGTGTAGTTGTATCTTTGGTAAACTAATAAAAGATGATGTACGCTTTTTCTAAAAGACTGGTAGATATTTTGGGTTCTATTTTTGCCCTAATTATACTATCGCCTCTTCTTTTGCTGGTGGCACTGGCCATTAAGTTAGACTCGCCCGGGCCGATTTTAGCCAATACCCCGATGAGGGCCGGTAAAGGAGGCAAACTTTTTAAAATACATAAGTTTCGTTCTATGGTCCAAAATGCCCAGCAGGTTTTAGACAATAATCCCAAACTTTTGGCAGAATATAAAAAAAATAGCTACAAAATATTTAATGATCCCCGGACCACCAAGGTCGGCAGGTTTTTGCGCAGATTCTCCATTGATGAATTTCCTCAATTTTTTAATATCCTAAAAGGTGATATGAGTGTTGTGGGGCCAAGAGCATATTATCCCTATGAGTTGGAGGAACAACAGGAAAAATACCCTAATTCTAAAAAATTTGTTAAGATAATCTTATCCGGAAAACCGGGTTTAACAGGTCTTTGGCAAGTCACTGGCAGGTCTCAAATAAACTTTGATAAAAGAGTAAAAATGGATGCCCAGTATGTTAAAAAAAGATCACTACTTTATGATTTTTGGATTATATTAAAAACCATTCCGGCTGTTTTGTCAGGAAAAGGAGCTGTTTAAAATGGCATTTGCCAACTTAAATAAAAAAATAAATCTTTATAGCGGAAACTATGCTAACAAAAAAAATAGGTTTGGCAGAAGGTTAACAGTGCTTTTGGTCATTTTACTGGTTGCCTTAGTTCTTCCCTCCGTATTTATTTATTTTGGATTAAAAGAAGTTTCTTCTCACGGTCAGGCTTTAACTTCCGCCTATAAAAATCAGAATTTTGATCAGTTAAGACAGGAAAGCCGCAAAATTAAAGATAGTTTACAGAAGGTAAATATTTCATTAAATTTTCTCTTTTGGCTTAAGATAATTCCTTTTCTGGGAGGCTACTACGCCGACCTTAAAGGTTTTTCTCAGGCAGGTGTAGAAGAACTGACTGCTTTGGAAACTATTTTAGAAAATTTAGCTCCCGGCCAGCAAGAGCTTAGATTTGACGGCTACCCCAAAAGCGGACCTGACAGAGTAAGCCAGGCGGTTAAACTTTTAGAAAAGAGCATTCCTTTTTTAGACAAGGTGGAAAGTAATTTGGTTAAGGCTGCGGATTCCGTAAAAAATATCGATACCGATAAATACCCTTCCAGTTTTAAAGGTAAGGAAATAAGGAGAAATTTACAAGTGTTGAAAAACTTTATGATAGGAGCAGCAACGGCTGTTAAAGAGGGAAAACCGGCTTTGGAACAAGCTCCCATTGCTTTAGGAATTCCTTCTGCCAAAAATTATTTGCTGCTTTTCCAAAACGATAAGGAGATAAGACCGACCGGAGGATTTATGACCGCCTTTGCCACCTTAACTATAGATAACGGCCAAGTTAACGCTACTACCTCAGATGATATTTATCGGCTGGATGAAAAGTTATTAAATGTATGTCTATCCAAAATTTGTCCTCTTTCTCCCCCATCCCCTATTGTCAGGTATTTGCCGGAAGTAACCGGAAAACCAAGGTCAGCTTGGAGTATGAGGGATTCAAATATATCTCCTGACGTACCCACTTCTGCCAAAGAGTTTGAAAGAATGTATCAGCTTTTGGGAGAAGGACTGCCTTTTGAAGGAATAATATTTATTGATTCACAAGTGGTGGAAGAGATGATAGAGGTGACAGGGCCAATTGATGTTTTTGGAACTAAGTATTCCGCCGAAGTGGATAAAAGATGCAATTGTCCCAATGTCATTTTTGAATTGGAAAATTATGCGGAGATTGCCGCCAAGGGTGAAAAAGACAGAAAGGCCATCCTAGGAGTGCTAATGCAGCAAATTTTGGCAAGAAGTGTGGGAGCAGATGTAGAAAAGTTGCCTCAACTGCTGGAGACTTTGGCCAGACTTGCTAGTCACAAACATGTCATGTTTTATATGCATGATAATAAGTTGCAGGAGTCTTTATCTTTGCTAAATTGGACCGGACAAATTAATAATTTTGAGGGAGATTATTTACATATTAATGATTCCAATTTTGCCGGAGGAAAATCTAATCTGTATGTTGAACAAACTGTCACACAAGAAATAAATGTCAAACCCGAAGGAGTTAGAAAGAAAATCACCATAGAATATAAAAATCCCCAACCCTTTAATATTTGGCTGAATGGAATAAATAGAGATTATGTCAGGTTTTATGTACCCAAAGCCAGCAAATTAATTTCTGGGAAGGGAGCAGAAGAGAGTGTTAGACAAATTGAGGATGAGCTTGATAAAAGCGTGTTTGAGACCTTTATTACTGTCAGGCCTCAAAATAGCAGAAAGATGGAGATAGAGTATGAGATTTCTTATAATCCAAAAGGAGAATATAAGCTCCTAATTCAAAAGCAACCGGGAGCCAAAGATTTTCGTTACAAAGTTAAGTTAAACGGCAGACAAGTGGAAGATTTTAAATTAGATATGGATAAAGAGTTCAAATTTAAGTTGTAAATCCACTTTTCTTAGGTTAAACTTCCTCCATGAGAGGGTTTAAGGCTGAAGGGATTATTTTAAGAAGAAAAAATTTGGGGGAGGCTGACCGGATTTTAACTGTTTTTACTTTGCAAAGGGGAAAACTTTCAATATTGGCAAAAGGAGTAAGAAGGATTACCTCAAGAAGGGCTGGGAATGTGGAACTACTTAACAAAGTTTCTATGTTTTTACATCCGGGAAAAAACTTTTTTATTTTAACCGAGGCTCAGTCTTTGGATACTTATTCCAAACTTAAAGAGGATTTAACCCTTTCTACTTATGCCTTCCATATAATGGAACTGGCAGATAAACTGGCAGCAGAAAATCAGGAAAATAGGATTTTGTATGAACACTTGGTTCAAGTTTTAAAAAGATTGGAAAGCAGGCCAAGACAAATCTTGGTTAGGGCTTTTGAAGTCAAAACACTATCAGCCTTAGGATTTATGAATTTTGCTTTTAAAAGTTATACCTCCACCCTTGGGGTGTCAATTCGAATTAGAAAAATACTAGAGGATTTGGAAAAACTACCCTGGGATGGGATTGAAAAGATGGAGATTAAGAAAAAGCAGGCTCTAGAACTTGAAAGAATCTTAAGGTATCATGTAGAAAGCGTAATTGAAGGTCAGCTTAAAAGTAGAAGGCTTTTAAAAAAAATTTAATATATGGATCAGGATTTAATGCAAAAAATTGTAGCTTTGTGTAAGCGCCGGGGATTTATATTTCCAGGTTCTGAAATATATGGAGGACTTGGTGGAATCTGGGATTATGGTCCGACAGGATCTCTTTTGAAAAAGAGCCTAAAGGATTTATGGTGGAAAGAAATGGTGCAGTTGCGGGAAGATATAGTTGGAGTGGACGGCGCTATCATGATGAATCCAAGGGCCTGGGTAGCATCAGGTCATGTAGAGGCTTTTTCAGATCCACTGGTTGAGTGCAAAATTTGCAACCTCAGATTTAGAGCAGATAAAATAGATGAAATTGAAGTTCATCAGGCGACTCATAAAGATAAGAAAGCAGAATGGACGGAGCCCCAGCAGTTTAATCTTTTAGTCAAAGCATACTTAGGAGTTTTAGAGGGTAAACAGTCTGAAATATATTTGAGAGGGGAGATTACCAATGGAGTGCATGTTAATTTTAAAAATGTTCTGGATTCCACTAGAGTCAGGATTCCTTTTGGAATTGCCCAAATCGGAAAAGCTTTTAGAAATGAGATAACACCCGGAAATTTTACTTTCCGTTCAAGGGAATTTGAACAAATGGAAGTTCAATTTTATATAAGGCCCAACAAAGAAGAGGGGGAAAAGTGGTTTGAGTATTGGAAACAAAACAGGATGGACTGGTATCTGTCTTTGGGGATGAAAAAAGAAAATTTAAGGTTTCGGGATCATGCAGATACAGAAAGGGCTCATTATGCCAAAGCTGCCTGTGATATTGAATATAAAGCTCCCTTTGGATGGTCTGAATTTATGGGAATTCACCATAGAGGTGATTGGGATTTATCAAGGCATGAAGAATATAGCGGTCAGGATATGAAGTATCGAGATCCGGAAACTGGTGAGGAGTATATTCCATGGGATATAGAAACATCAGCGGGAGTTGATAGATCAACACTCTTTCTTTTAATAGATGCTTATACTGAAGAAGAGGGGAGGGTATTTCTTAAGCTTTCTCCTAAAATTGCTCCATACAAAGCTGCTGTTTTCCCGCTTCTTGCTAACAAACCGGAACTGGTGAAATTAGCTCGGCAAATTTATGAAGATTTGAAACAAGAATTTATGGTGGCTTTTGATGATAGGGGCAATATCGGAGGAAGATATGCCTCGCAAGATGAGATTGGCACCCCCTTTTGTATCACGGTAGATTTTGACAGTTTGAAAGATCAATCTGTAACAGTGAGAGATAGAGATAGTACTAAACAGGACAGAGTAAAAATAGTTGACTTGAACTCTTATCTTAGTGATAAGATAGAATAAGTGGAAAAATTGAAACTTTTTCTGACAGTCCACAAAAAGACTGTCATTTTAGTAGGGGCTTTAATTTTACTTCTTCTTGGAGGTTTTTCTTTTTCCCAAAAATTTACCCAAAATAAAAGTTCAGTTGAGGAAGCAGATTTATTTTTTGAGGCAGAAGGTCCTTATGCTTTGCTCTACCCCAGACGTGATGGAAATGCTTTAATTCTAAGCTTAAAAAGAACAACCTCTTATGATTCAATTACTTATGAACTGGCTTATACCAGTACGGTTGAGGAGACAGCTGTTTTAGGTAACAAAATTTTGGACAATGAAGATGGGGTAAGCAGTGGAGGAAGTATAGATAGGGGAGTGCAGGGGACCATTGATACTAAGGATAAAAAGGGAGAATACGAACAGGAGGTTTTGTTTGGGACTTGTTCCAAAAATGTCTGCAAGTATGATCAGGGAGTAGAAAATGGTACTTTGGCTTTGCATATTAAAAAAGGGAACAAAGCATACAGAATGATTACCCAATGGCATTTGCAAAAACCGGATGTGGCTTTGGGCAGTTTAATCTCCGGTGATGGTCATTTGGTTTACAAGATAGAAGGGGACAGGCAGGAACTTTCCAATATTGGGTTTTCTATAATTAATGATTTAACAGGTGTGCCTAAATTACCTTCTGGCAAAATTGTGCTAGGTAAAGTTTACTCGCTTAATGTGCCAATTGCCAAGGAACTTCTTGCAGGTGATGTAACTTTGGAATTAGCGAAAAATCCCTCCAGTGAGGCTAAACTTTATCACCATGATGGTAGTGAATGGATGGAGTTGGATACTAAAATAGAAGGATCTAAATTATCCTCCCAAGCCTCCGGTGCAGGAATTTTTGCAGTTTTAGTTAACAAAAAGTAATGACAAATCATCAAAAGAACTTCTTGCAGGTGATGTAACTTTGGAATTAGCGAAAAATCCCTCCAGGGTATTGGGATTTTTTCAATCGAGACTTGAGCCACAAATTATACTTCTTTATGGATCTATCGGATTGCTTTTTCTCTCGTTGAATTTTGACAAAAACCCGCTCGAGCGGAAAATTGTCAATGGAATGGAAAAATCCTAAGATCCTTGGGTGTAAAACCAACCCATACCCGGTATGGGTAGAGTTATGGGTAGACCGGCATATTTGCGGTATTAATTCCTCCTGAGTAATTCTCTTTTTGCCCCTTGACAAGTGGTATTAAAATGGCAGAAAATAGTTATAGATGGTGAATCTGTCCAAAAGATATGTTTTTGGGCAGCTTTAAAACTTTTTTCAGCGGCAAGAATAGGTTAATCCTACCAAAGAGATTTAGGAAAGAATTGGGTAATGAGGATAAGTTTTACATACTTTTGGGGCAAAATGGGGAAATTTGGGGTTTTGATCCTAAAAACTGGTTTAAACTGACTGAAAGTATCTTAAAGTTTCCCCTTTCAGCAGAGGAGGGAAGAGTAAAGAGGTTAGGGCTTTTTCCCAGGGCAGAAGAGTGTACTCTGGATGGCCAGGGAAGATTTATTCTGCCTCAGGAGTTTGTGGAGAATCTGGATTTCAAAAGTGAAGTCCAGATAATTGGAGCCGGGGATCATTTTGAAGTTTGGGATGTAAATCTTTGGCAGAAACAATATCAAAAGCTGGAAAAGGAACATGGAAGGATATCATGAGGCAAAGCCTCTGATAGGAGGAACCTATCATAAGAGTGTCCTGGTAAAAGAAGCTGGGGATATCTTAAATATCAAAAAGAATAACCGGTATTTAGATTGCACATTAGGAGACGGGGGACACTCTTTGGAAATTTTGAAGCTGGGTGGAAGAGTAGTTGGAATAGATGTGGACCCCCAGGCCTTGGAGAGAGCAAGAAAAAGGTTACAGGGCGCAGGGTATAGCGGGCAGTTTGTTTTGATAAGAGGAAATTTTAGGGATTTGAAAAATTTAATATTGCAGCCCGCTTCGCCAGCCTCGCGTCTAGGCGGGTCGAAGCGAGGCGAGCAGACGGACACCAGGGGATTGAAATTCGCCGGAGCGATTTTTGATCTTGGGGTTTCCAGTTTGCAGCTTGAGACCCCCCAAAGGGGTTTTTCTTTTGGCAAAGAAGGCCCTCTGGATATGAGAATGGATCCTGCTTTACAGGTCAAGGCACTGGATTTGATAAATGCTTTAAATGAAGGAGAACTTAGTGAATTATTTTTTAAACTGGGTAATGAAAAACATTCTAGGAAGCTGGCTAAAGCTTTGGTCGGCGCCCGTCAAGTAAGAGGGATAAAATCAACCAGAGACTTAGCTTACCTGGTGGAGAAAACTTTAGGAAAATACGGGAAAATCCACCCTGCTACTAAAGTTTTTCAGGCCCTGAGAATTGCCGTTAATGATGAGTTAAACGCTTTAAAGGAGGGTTTAGCTCAAGTTAAGGAGGTTGTAGAAAAAAATGGACATATGGTGGTTATCAGTTTTCACTCACTCGAAGACAGAATTGTTAAAAACATATTTTTTTCGTGGCAAGATCAAGGATTGGGTCAGGTTTTAACCAAGAAGCCGGTGACGCCCTCTGAGAAAGAGCTAAAAGTTAATCCAAGCTCCAGATCAGCCAAGATGAGGGTATTTAAGGTACTATGACTATTATTAAAACATTTGATACGGACGAAGAGAAAAAGAAAGTCAACAAAAAATTCGTGGCCTTGGCAGTTTTGAACTTAATAATCCTAACATTAATTGAGATTTGGGCCAGTAATACTGTGGTAGCTTTCGGAGAAAAATTTGACAAACTGATTACTGTGGAAAAAAGCTTAAAAATGGAAAATCAGGTTTTGGAAAATGAAATTGCTCAAAATTCTTCTTTAAAAAGCATTGCTTCAAAATCAGCAGCTCTTGGTTTTTATCCTGTTTCAAGTATACAATATATTCGCTGATGCGAATTATTTGGATTAAAGTTTTCTTTCTGATGCTTTTTTTGGCCATCATTGCCAGGCTTTTTTACTGGCAGGTGGTAAAGGCAGAGTATTTACAGGCTCAAGCAGAGAGCCAGCATTTCACAGACGTCAAAATTGGCGCACTCCGGGGTAACATTTTTTTCAGCAATGGAGCTATTTTAGCCTCATCAAATCCCACTTTTACTTTATTTGGTCAACCCAAGCTGCTTGGCAGCGAGCAGAAAAAAAATGCCGGATATTTGCTGGCTAAAGTTTTAGTTAAAGAAGGGGGAGAGAGAGATTTTCTAGCCAAGGAATTGATCGGTAAACTTTCCCAGGATTTATATTGGGTAATACTTAAGAAAAATATTTCCCTGGAAGATAAGAAACAGATTGAGAGTTTAAATTTAACAGGTATAGGTTTTGATACCACCAGCAGCAGGTTTTATCCTGAAGGATCATCTTCAGCTCATCTTTTAGGGTTTGTAGGCTCAGATGCTAAAGGTGAAAATAAAGGCTATTTTGGGTTGGAAGGGTATTATGATGGAGAGCTTAAGGGATTATCCGGACTGATAAGACATGAAAAAGATGCTTTGGGCTTACCTATTTTGATTGGTAATTTTCTTACCAGTCAAGCTAAAAATGGCAAGGACTTAATATTAAATGTTGACCAGGCTGTTCAATATATCGTGGAGCAAAGTTTAAGATCAGGCTTGGAAAAATATGGAGCTAAAGCCGCCTCGGCAGTGGTAATGGATCCAAAATCCGGGGCAATTTTAGCCCTGGCATCATATCCCGATTATGATCCCCTGAATTATTTTGACTTTCCCAAACAGTATTACAAAAATCCGGTGGTGGCAGATCAGTACGAGCCAGGATCCACATTTAAAGTTTTGGTAATGTCCGCAGCTTTAAACGAAGATTTAGTTAAGCCCGATACTATTTGTGATATTTGTTCTGGGCCTATTTCTTTGGGAGGTTTTTCAATTAGAACCTGGAATAATAAATATTATCCCGAGACTAACTTAAAAGAGATAATTATTCATTCAGACAATACCGGTATGGTATTTGTGGGCAAGAAATTGGGAATGGATAAGTTCTATTCCTACTTACAAAATTACGGTTTTGGAAAGGCTACGGATATAGATTTACAGGATGAATCTGCTCCTGATATCAGATCAAAAAGCGAGTGGAGGGAGATAGATTTAGCTACTGCTTCTTTTGGTCAGGGAATTGCAGTCACCCCCATACAAATGGTGCGGGCAATTGGGGCAATTGCCAATGGCGGGAAGCTGATGGAACCCCACCTGGTTAAAGAAATTAGGGATGAAAAGGGAACTTTTGAAATCAAGCCAAAAATTGTAAGGGAAATAATTAAAGAGGGAACAGCCCAAACTGTCAAAGAAATGATGGTAGCTGCAGTGGATGAAGGTGAGGCTAAATTTGCCAAGCCAAAGGGTTTTAGAATTGCCGGAAAAACAGGGACTGCTCAAATTCCGGTGGCCGGACATTATGATCCCGATAAAACTATTGCCTCGTTTGTTGGTTTTGCTCCTGCCGATGACCCAAAATTTGTGATGCTGGTACGGTTTGATGAACCGTCCTCCTCTGTCTTTGGAGCAGAAACAGCGGCTCCGATCTTTTTTGAAATCGCCAAACAGCTTTTCACTTATTACAATATTGCTCCAACAGAATGAAAGGAATTCTCTGATATAATTAGCTTCAATGAAGAAAATTTTACGTATTTTAATACCACAGTGGGCTATTAATAATTTTTGGCATCTGCCGCAAGCTGCGCTAGCCAACCTGATATACGGATTTCCCTCCAGAAACTTAAAGGTTATTGGAGTTACCGGGACAGATGGTAAAACTACGACAGTTAACATGATTTACCGGATTTTAAAAGCGGCAGGCAAAAAAGCATCAATGATATCCACAATAAACGCGGTAGTTGCTAAGAAAGCTTATGATACCGGGCTTCATGTTACCAGCCCGGACCCTATGATGTTACAAAAATTTATTAGTGAATCTGTAAAATCCGGCGATGAGTATATGGTTTTAGAAGTTACCTCCCACGGATTGGATCAATACAGATTTTGGGGAATTAAGTTTGAGGTAGGGGTGATAACTAATATTACTCATGAACATCTTGATTACCATAAGACTTTTGAAAATTATCAAAATGCAAAATTAAAACTCTTAAAAGAGGCAAAATGGTCAGTTGTTAACAGTGATTTATCACAAACTATTAGACGGTCGTCCAACGTTTTGTTATTTGGAAAAAATCAGGGAGATTTCAGTCAAAAAAAATATAGGTTAAAGTTGAAGATGGCTGGCGGTTATAACCTGGAAAATGCTTTAGCCTCTTTGGCAGTGGCTTTTTGTCTGGGAATTGATAACAAAGTGGCTGTAAAGACTTTGGGAAACTTTACCTCGGTTGACGGAAGAATGGAGGAGATTAAAAACAATAAAGGGATCAGGATTTTTATTGATTTTGCCCATACACCTAATGGGTTGGAACAAGCTTTGAGGAGTTTACGATTACACACCCGAGGTGGAAAGCTGATTGCTGTTTTTGGATCAGCCGGAAAAAGAGATGAGGAAAAAAGATTTTTAATGGGAAAAGTGGCTGGAGATTTAGCTGATATGGCAGTAATAACTGCAGAAGACCCCAGAGGTGAATTGCAAACGATCAATCAGCAAATTGCAGCAGGTTTAGAAAAGAAGGGGTTTAAAAGGGAGGTTAATTATTTTGTAGAAGGAAATAGGGCGGAAGCCATTAAACTGGCGATATCTTTTGCAAAAAAAGGAGACACGGTAGGAATTTTTGGTAAAGGGCATGAGAAATCTATGAATTTAGATGGCAAAAGAGAGATACCATGGTCAGATTTTGAAGCAGTAAAAAAAGCCCTCTTTTGATATGGATAGTAAATTTAAACTGATTGTAGATTCCTTTGGCAGAGACAGATTTAAGTTTAATGAACCGATTAAGGATTATACTACCTTAAATTCAGGAGGTCCTGCCAAATTATTTTTTATCGCCTTTACCTCCACAGAATGCATTAAGATCATCAAAATGTGCAGAGAATTAAAATTGCCTTTTTTCCTTTTCGGCACCGGCAGTAAAATTATGATTTCTGATTCAGGTTTTGAAGGACTGGTAATAAAAAACAGAACCAAAAATATTCAAACTATTTCAGTGAAGGGCAAAGTGACCAAATTTGGAATTGGGGTAGATGAAGCTTTGATAGAAGTAGAATCCGGAGTCAGCATCAATAAATTTTGTGAATACTTGGATTCACAAGGGCTGGAAAATAGAGAATTTTCAAAAATCCCCGGCAGCATCGGAGGCAATCTTTTTTTAAGTAGATTTTTGCAAAGCAAAGTTAAAAGTATTAAAGTATTAGATTGGTCGTCTGAAATAGAGGAGATTCAGGCTCAAAATCTAAATCCTAAAAAACATATTATTTTATCTGCCGTTTTCCGTTTAAAAGCCAAATCCTAAAGTGAAATATATTATTGAAGGCAGAAAAAAGTTAGTGGGTGAAATGAGAATATCCGGCAATAAAAACTCGGTATTTCCTGTTATGGCTGCAGCACTTTTAACGGATGAAGAAGTAATTTTAGAAAATATTCCCAATTTAAAAGATACAGAAGTTTTAACTCAAATTGTCAAAAGGTTAGGCGTTAAAGTTAAAAAAGAAAAGGGGCTCTTTTATATTAAAGCCGACAAAATTAATAAATATACCTTGCCGAAGGAATTGGTAGTTAAACTACGAGGCTCGATAGTACTGGCTGGAGCTCTGCTGGGAAGATTTGGCAAGGTTAATTTTCACCATCCGGGCGGGGACATCATTGGCAAAAGGAGCATTGATACACATCTAAATGGTTTTCAGGCCTTAGGTGCTAAAATAAAAAAGGTTAGGTTGGATTATAGTTTGACACTTTCAAGAGGTGGGTTTGGAAAAAGAATTCTTCAGATATGTTTAGATGAGGCTTCCGTAACAGCTACGGAGAATCTAATTTTGAGCACTGTTTTATTAGACAAGGTAGTTACCCTGAAAAATTGCGCTAAAGAACCTCATGTGGTTGACCTTTGTAAATTACTTAAGTTGATGGGTGCCGATATTGAGGGCATTGGCAGTGATACCTTAATCATTAAAGGAGTTAATAAATTACATGGAGCCAGATTTAAAATAGGGATTGATTATATTGAGGTAGCTACTTATGCAGTGGCAGCTGCTATAACTTACGGCAAGATTATTTTTACTAATTTAGATGATACAAATTTGGATCCGGTTATCTTGCCGCTTAAAAGCTTTGGATTGGAATTTAAAAGGAGAGGGAGGCAAATGGAGGTTGGTGTAAATAAGTTAAAGGCCGTTTCACAGCTTCAGACAAATATTTGGCCGGGATTCCCCACTGATCTTATGAGTGTGGGTATAGTTTTAGCTACTCAAAGTAAAGGAGTAACACTCTGTTATGATTGGATGTATGAATCCAGGATGTTTTTTGTGGATAAGTTGATTTTAATGGGAGCCAGAATTAATCTGGTTAATCCCCAAAAAGTGTTGGTTTATGGAGCTTCCAAGTTAACTTCCCATCAACTCGATACTCCTGATATTAGAGCGGGAATGGCTTTAGTTTTAGCTGCTTTGATAGCCAAAGGTAAAAGTGTTATTAATCAAGCAGAGTTGATTGAGAGAGGATATGAAGATGTAGTGAGAAAGTTAAAAAGACTTGGTGCTGAAATCAACTACGTGGATGTATTATAATAGCTTCCGTGGACATTATTTCTCATCCTATTTGGAGTCAGGTGACCCCTTATAAAACTAAAATCCCTCCCTTTAAAAAACCCTTTCATCTTCTGAGGATTTACTTGGCCAGACAGTATGCCCGATTTTATCCGAAGGAAATTTTTATCGGAGTAAGTGGATCTGTAGGGAAAACGACTTGCGTGGAGGCCTGCAAAGCTGTTTTGTCACAGAAGTTTAAAACAACAGCTACCATACCCAACTTAGACCCAATCTTAAATATCCCCTCAACTATTTTGAAAATAACACCTTCCGTTAAAAAGGTTATTTTAGAAATGGGGATTGAATACAAAGGAGAAATGGATTTTTATCTATCTCTAGTCAGGCCTAAAACAGTAATTATTACCAAGCTATCTTTTGCCCATAGCGAGTATTTGGGAAGTCTGGAAGAAATACTTCAAGAAAAAGGGAAGCTGATAGAACAGTTGGATAAAGACGGGATAGCCATTCTAAATTTTGATGATCCTTTCTCCAAGCAGCTTGTTAAAAAATGCCCGGGTTCGGTGATTTATTTTGGAACAGACCCACAAAACTGTACAGTTTGGGCAGGTAATATTAAGATAGAAAATTTCAAAACTACTTTTGAGTTAAACTTGGGGGTAGAAAGAGTAAAAGTTAACTTTAAGTTACTTGGGGTGCATCAAGTTTATCCGGCCTTGGCTGCAGCTACTTTAGGGATTATAAACAAAGTTGCACTAACTAAAATTAAACTGGCCCTGGAATCTATTGAGCCGTTAGAACACCGGATGCAGGTGGTAAACGGTCCTAACGGTTCTGTTATTTTGGATGATACTTATAATTCTTCCCCCCAGGCAGTAGAAGCAGCCATAGATACATTGCTGCAAGTTAATGCCAGAAGAAGAATAGTAGTTTTGGGTGAGATGAGGGAGCTTGGTAATTATTCTGATATGCTGCATCGCCAAGTAGCTCAAAAAATATTTAAGGAGAAGTTGGATTTTGTCTTTTTGGGCCAGGGTGATGCTCAAATTATAGCTTCCGAGTTAAAAGACTTGGGGTTTTGGGAAGAAAGAGTAGAGGCTAATTTACAAAATGGTCAAATTGTGAGTAAACTGCTTAAAACCTTAAGTAAGGGAGATGCAGTTTTAATTAAAGGTTCCCGGGCCATTAGACTGGATGAGATAGTCAAAAGGATAGCAAAAAGATGACACAACTGTTGGGTTTAGTATTATTGTCGTTTACTATCACTTCGATTTGCATGGTGCCCTTTATTGACTTTCTTTATTATCTTAAACGCCGGCTGCAAAAAAACTTACAAACCTCAAAAGAATCAGATACTCCTATTCACGATAAGCTTATGAAAGCTGACCTTACTACACCTTCCGGTGGAGGAGTTTTAATTATTCTAATTTTGATATTTTTGAGTTTGGGTTTAGAAGTATTTGTCCCATTTGCAGATAAAAACAGTTTAAAGATTTTACTGTTTACTTTAATTTCGTTTGGGCTTTTGGGACTGATTGATGATATTAAGCTTCTTATTACCAAAAGAGCGGGAAAATTTTTGGGATTAGGCAGAAGTAAAATGCTCCTTATTCAGACGCTATTAGCTTTGGCTATTTCGGGGATGCTCTTTTTTATCGGTGGGCTGAATAACATTTATATTTCAGGTCTGGGAAATTTTCTGCTAGGCGGATGGTATATTCCGCTTGCTACATTTATGATTGTCTCTTTTGCAAACGCATACAACATTTCCGACGGGTTAGACGGACTTTCCGCAGGGTTGCTGCTAATTTGTTTATTTGCGTTTTTAGCCCTTACCTCAAGATCACTTGATTTAACACAGGCCTCTTTTATCGGCATCTGGATTGGTTCACTTTTCTCATTTTTGTATTTTAATATCTGGCCGGCCCGAATTTTTTTAGGAGACGCCGGCTCTTTTGCTTTTGGAGCGACCTTGGCAGTTGTCGGGCTTTTAACCGGAAAAATTTTTGCCTTACCAATTATCGGAGGAATGTTTGTGATTATCATTTTATCTTCTCTGATACAAATTCTCTCAAAGCGCTTCTTTCATAAAAAGGTTTTGCCTATTGCGCCGATTCATATGTATTTCAAATATATCGGCTGGGAGGAACCAAAAATTGTTACCAGGTTCTGGTTGGCTCAAGGACTATTTGCTCTTTTCGGTCTTTGGATAGCACTACTGTCAAGATGAGAAAAAAAAGAAGCGCTTTCAGATTACAAAAAAGTGGTGTAGATTTTCATCTCTTTGGTGCGGTCATAACTTTAGTAATCTTCGGCCTGATCATGGTTTACGATGCTTCAGTAGTGCAGGGATTAAAAGAATTTAAGGACAGTTATTATTACATCAGGCAACAATTAATTTGGGCGGGATTGGGATTTCTCTCCATGATTTTCTTTACTCAGTTTGACTATAAAAAATTTAAATCCTTCTCTTTTGTGGCTGTTTTATCCTCATTTTTATTGCTTTTGGCGGTTTTTATTCCCGGACTCGGGATGTCAGGGGGAGGAGCTCATCGGTGGTTAAAATTGGGGTTTATAACCGCTCAACCGGCTGAAATCATTAAGCTTACCGGTGTTATTTATTTGGCTACCATATTTGAAAAGAAAACCAGGTTACTTCCGTTTTTGATTTTTGTTATTGCCGTAGCGGTAGTTACGGCGGTCTTGCAAAAAGATTTAGGATCAACTGTTGTCTTTGTGGCTGTTGCTACCTTGATGTACTTTGCCAGCGGCGCTCCACTTTGGCACTTTTTAGTTAGTTTCCCTTTTGGGATAGCCGCTTTGTTTGGCTTGATTTTAACCTCAAGCTATAGAAGTAAAAGAGTACTGGCTTTTTTGGATCCTTTTACCGATCCCCAAGGATTTACCTACCATATTTTACAAGTTTTGATTGCATTGGGGTCCGGAGGTTTGTTTGGCTTAGGCTTAGGACATTCCAGACAAAAGTTTGAATATATCCCCCAAGTTACTACAGATTCAATTTTCGGAATAATCGGAGAAGAGTTGGGCTTTGCCGGATCTCTCTTTCTGATTGGCTTGTTTGTACTCCTTACCTTAAGGGGACTTAAAATTGCTCAAAATTGTGAAGATAATTTTGGAAAAATATTAGCATTAGGATTAACTAGCTGGTTAGCTGTTCAAGCAGTAGTTAACTTATCCTCCATGATAGCCCTTTTGCCTTTAACCGGCGTGCCGCTTCCTTTTATTTCATACGGAGGATCAGCCTTAGTTGCTAATCTTACCGCAGTTGGAATTTTACTTAATATTTCCAAACAAAATGCTTCCTCTTGAAGTATAATTTATTAATGAGGGTTCTTATAACAGGCGCACAGTTTACTCCGGCTGTTGCCACAATTGAGCAGTTAAAAAAATATAAAGGTACCGAAATTATTTATGTTGGCAGGAAAACTACTCTGGAAGGAGACAAATCTCCTTCTCAAGAATCACAAATCTTACCAAAACTTGGAACAAAATTTATCCCCATAACTGCAGGCAGACTACAAAGGTCTTTTACCATCTATACTATCCCCTCACTTTTAAAAATTCCCATAGGTTTTTTGCAGTCTTTGCATATTATTTTTTCTCAAAAACCTGATGTTATATTATCTTTTGGAGGATACGTGGCGGTTCCGGTAGTATTTGCCGGATGGTTATTTTCAATACCTATTATGGTTCATGAGCAAACTTTAGTTTCCGGATTAGCAAATAGAATAAGCGCTTTCTTTGCTGACAAAATTGCATTATCTTTTAAGGGAAATCAATCCTATGATAAGCCTATGATTATAACCGGTAATCCGATACGTAGAGACGTTCTCGAAGGTGCCAAGCTAGACCACCTGGAAGGTGAATTAGATTGGCACACGAGAATTTTTAATGTGGCGCGTAAAGAAAAACTACCGGTAGTTCTAATCACCGGGGGAAACCAGGGGTCTCACACAATTAATATGGCAGTAAAAAGTTGTCTGGCTAAACTTATTAATATTGCTTGTATTATTCACGTCACCGGGGATAATAAGTTTAATGATTTTGAAAAATTAAAAGGATTAGGAGAATTTGAAGGAAGATATGTAGTAATGAAATGGATTGGGCAGGAGTGGGGAAGGATTTTACACAAAATAGACTTGGCAATATCCCGGGCAGGAATAAATACTTTGACGGAACTGGCCTGGATTGGTAAGCCTGCTTTGGTAATTCCTCTTCCTTACCTTTATCAGGATGAACAAAATCAAAACGCTCACCTATTCCAAAACTTAGGTCTGGTGAAAACCCTCTCTCAGTCTAAACTTTCAAGTAGAGTTTTATTGGAAAATATAACAGATATGTTAAAAAATTTAGAGCAGTGGAAAAAGTCAGCAATAACAGCCAGAAAAATAGTAATCCCCGATGCTGCCAAAAGACTAGCTTTGGAGACGGTATTGTTATATGAAACTACGAAGGTTTAAACACAAGAAAAAAAAATCCAGGTTACTTTTTATCTTGGGTGGTTTTGTTACTTTTTTACTGTTTACTTTACTATTTTTTTGGAAATCCGGCTTTTTTTCAGTCAAAAATATCCAAATTTTAATGGATAAGATAAACTGCACCACATCCGAACAAATTAAAGATTCATCTAAAATTTGGGGACAAAACATTTTTTTTATCAATAAAAAATACTTAGAAAAATTTTTAAAAGATAATTTTTTCTGTATTAAAAATATCAACATTTCTAGAAATATTCCTGACAGTATAAAAATAGATGTAAAAGGTCGGGAAGCAGTGGCTAAACTCGTTTTGTTAAATTGGGAAGCCAGTGCCTCCTCTTTAATAGACGCCACAGCCACTCCGTCGGCGCAACAATTTGGGGAGACTTTTTTAGTAGATGATGAAGGGATAATTTTTTCCAAAGATTTCATGGATATTACCAAAATCAACGTTGTAAACGGAAACTTGTCACTTGGTATGAAAGTTAATGATTTTATAATAAGTTCATTAAAAACACTTTCCGGGTTAAAAAGAATGGGGATAAATCCTTCTGGAATGACTTTGATAGATAATTTTTTAGTTATTGACGGGACTCCGAAGGTGATCATAAATTTGAGTCGGTCCATTGATACCCAAATTGCATCTTTACAATTGATTCTAAACAAAGCTAAAATAGACGATGTAAATATGGATTTTATCGATTTGCGATTTGATAAACCCGTCGCCAAATTTGCCCCCAAAAAGAGATAGTTTATGGCTAAAGACAAAATTATTTGCGGAATAGATGTTGGCTCTTCAAAAATTGCCACCCTGATTGCTTCAGTGGACGAAGCCGCCCCCGGTGGAGGAAAGATAAATTTGATTGGTGTTTCATCTACACCGTCAAGAGGAGTCAGAAAAAATCAGGTGGTAGATATTGATGAGGCAGTCAAAGCCATTACCGAATCAGTGGAAGCGGCTGAAAGAATGGCAGGCTACTCTATATCCTCAAGTTTTGTCTCACTGGGTGGACCGCAAATTGAAAGCATCAATCAACATGCGGTAGTGGCCGTGTCAGAGCCCGAAGGGGAAATAAAAATGAGTGATATCCAAAGGGTAAATGACGCAGCCCGGGCCATTCCTTTGCCTTCTTCTCGGGAAATCCTTCATGTAATTCCCAGAACTTTCACGGTCGACGGACAAGAAGGAATCAAAGATCCGATTGGCATGACGGGAGTAAGGTTAGAAACAGAAACACACATTATTACCGGCTCCACCACCTCGATGAAAAATTTGGTCAAATGTGTCTCAGAGGTAGGAATTGATGTGACTGAATTGGTTTTTTCGGGCATTGCCGCGTCTCTAGCAACATTAACCGATACTGAAAAGGAATTGGGGGTAGTATTGGTAGATATTGGCGGAGAAACCACCGAGGTGGTAATTTTCATAGACGGTTCTGTGGCTTATTCTTCGGTTATTCCTATCGGGGCACGCCATATTACTTCTGACATGGCGGTGGGGCTACGGGTTTCTTTGGAGTCAGCTGAAAAGATCAAACTGTCTTTAGGCAAAGTGATTAAAACGCCTGCGTTAGCACAAGGGATTGAAGAGAACACTAGGTCAACTGCCAAAAAGAAGGAGGAGGAAGTTTTGGATATTAAATCTTTAGCTATTGAAGAGGATATCCAAAAAATTTCCAAAAAGAGTGTAGTGGACGGTATCATCAGGCCCCGGCTTCAGGAAATATTTAAGTTTGTAGGTAAAGAAATTAAAAAGAGTGGCTTTGGGACTCAAATCCCTTCCGGACTGGTGGTTTGTGGAGGCGGCGCTCAAACTATTGGAGTACTGGATCAGGCGAAATATGTCTTAGGTTTTCCGGCAAGACTCGGCCAGATAGAAGGTTTATCCGGTTTAGTGGAAGAGATTGACTCTCCATCCTTTGCTTCTGCTGCGGGATTAATATTATATGGATCGGCTAAGGGGTCCGGTGGAGAGATTCACCTGCCTGTATTATCTGCAAATATACCTATTAAGGGAATGATTCAAAAAGGGATATCCCTGATAAAATCATTTTTGCCTTAGGCTAGGCTAAGGGGGTATTGCTATTTTGAGTAAAAATCTGCTATATTCTGCCCTAAAGAGACTATGTTAATTAAACCCGATGTTCAAAGATTTGCCAAGATCAAAGTAATGGGCCTTGGCGGTGGCGGTTCAAACTCCTTAAACTCCATGATTTCCTTACAACAAATTCAAGGGGTGGAATTTGTGGCAGTTAATACTGATGCTCAAGCTTTAATGAGTAACCAATCTCCCACCAAAGTCCAAATTGGAGAAACTTTAACCCGGGGTTTGGGTTCGGGAGGGGATCCGGAAGTGGGCAGACAGGCGGCAGAAGAATCCACCCAAAAGTTGGAGGACGTGCTTCAGGATGCAGATATGGTTTTTTTAACAGCGGGAATGGGAGGAGGAACCGGTACCGGGTCTATTCCGATTGTAGCTCAAATTGCCAAAAATATTGGAGCTTTAACCGTGGCAGTTGTCACCAAGCCCTTTGCTTTTGAGGGTACCAGAAGAATGGTGGTAGCAGAAGAAGGGGTAGAAAAACTAAAGGATAAAGTTGACGCTTTAATTACTATCCCCAACCAAAGACTTTTGGAAACAGTGGAAAAAAACATGACTTTGCAGGAAGCGTTTAAACTGGCAGATTCAGTGTTAGGCCAAGGCGTCCAAGGTATTTCAGATTTAATTACCATGCCGGGACTTATTAATGTGGATTTTGCCGATGTTAAAACCATTATGTCTAATGCAGGCTCCGCTTTGATGGGGATTGGGGTGGCAGGGGGAGAAAACAGAGCAGCTGCGGCAGCCAGAATGGCTATTGCCTCACCTCTTTTGGAAATATCAATTGAGGGGGCCAAAGGAGTGTTGTTTAATATCGTGGGTGGATCTGATTTGTCCATGACAGAAGTAAATGAGGCAGCCCAAATTATTGCTCAGGCTGCAGACCCCGATGCCAATATTATTTTTGGTGCTACCATAAAAGAAGATCAGCTGGATCAGGTGAAGATTTCAGTTATAGCTACAGGATTTGATGAAAGCAGGAGGAGGCTTAGAGAGTATATTGGTACTGGAATAGGATCAGCCTCCTTAGGTACCCAGCCCCAATCTTGGGCTTCTGACCAAACAGTGGTAGATGAAAGTCCCCCTCAGACAGTTGAACCGCCGATAGAGGAAAGAGAAACAGAGGAAGATGAAGACCTAGAGATCCCCGCATTCCTTCGCTCAAACCGCTAGTCTATACCTGAATTTTCTGTTAAAATTCCATCATGGCTAAATTTAAACAAGTTTCTTCACAGGTTGATTTTCCGGCTCTTGAGAGGGAGCTTTTGGATTATTGGTATAACAAAGGCATTGTTGAGAAGTATTTAAAAAGAAATCAAAAGTCCGCACAGAAATTTTCTTTTTTGGACGGGCCAATTACTGCCAATAATCCAATGGGTGTTCATCATGGCTGGGGCAGGACCTACAAAGACGTCTGGCAAAGATTTTTTAATATGAGTGGATACAGACAAAGATTTCAAAACGGCTTTGATGAACAGGGGCTTTGGGTAGAAGTGGAAGTGGAAAAGGAGTTGGGATTGAAAAGCAAAAAGGATATTGAGAATTTAATTCCCGGGGATAAATTCAAAAGTCTGGAAAAATTTATTAATCTTTGTAAAGAGAGGGTTAAAAAATATTCTGCGGTTCAAACACGGCAAAGTAAAAGACTCGGATATTTTATGGATTGGGAAAATTCTTATCATACCTCATCCGATAAGAATAATTATGCCATCTGGAATTTTTTGAAAGTAGTTAATGATAAAGGCTGGCTTTATAAGGGTCGGGATTCAGTGCCCTGGTGTCCGAGGTGTGGTACTGCCATCTCTCAACATGAAATTTTAACAGAAGAGTATAAAGAATTAACTCATGAATCAATTTATTTTAAATTGCCTATTTTAGGCCGGGAGAATGAATATCTGTTGGTTTGGACAACTACTCCCTGGACTATCCCGGGTAATGTGGCGGTAGCTGTAAATTCGGATGAGGAATATGTCGCTTATCCTGTGGAAGGTGGGAAAGTATGGGTAATGGAAAAAGTAGTAGAAAGGTTAATTCAAGATGGGGTTTTGAAGGATGAGGAGGGAAAGAGGGAAGAGAAGAAAAAGGGCTCTGAGATGGTGGATTGGGAATATCAAGGGCCATTTGATCAGCTAGAAAGAGTAAAAAAATCTTTAGAGGGTTATTCCCATCGGGTAGTAGCCGGCGAAGAACAAATTTTGCCTGTATCTACTGAGGAAGGAACAGGGTTAGTACATGTTGCTCCAGGTGCCGGTACTGAAGATTTTCAGTTGGGTAAAAAACTAGATTTGCCTGTAATAGAAATGATCGATGAAGAGGCAACCTATATGGATAATATGGGAGAGTTTAGCGGTAACAATGCCAAGCTTGTTCCTCAAATAATCATTGATTACTTGAAAAATCATGAAGTAGGAAAGTTTTTACTAACTACCAAAAATTACACCCATAGATACCCAACTTGCTGGAGATGTAAAACGGAACTTGTTTGGAGAGTGGTTGATGAGTGGTATATTGCTATGGATAAAGCCGATAAAAGCGATAAAACTTACAGAGAACAGATGATAGAGGTGGCCAAAAAAATCAACTGGATTCCTAAGTGGGGTTTGGATCGGGAACTGGACTGGCTAAAAAATATGAATGACTGGTTAATTTCCAAAAAAAGGTACTGGGGGTTGGCTTTGCCCATCTGGGAATGTCATAAATGCGGTAATTTCGAGACCGTGGGAAGTAAAGAAGAATTAGAGGAGAAAACAGCAGAAGGGTGGGATCAGTTTGAAGGCAATTCTCCTCACCGGCCTTGGGTTGATCAAATAAAAATAAAGTGTTCAAAATGCAAAGAATTGATTAGCAGAATTCCTGATGTAGGAAATCCCTGGCTTGATGCCGGAATTGTGCCTTTTTCCACCATGCCGGATGATTGGTTTCCGGCGGATTTTGTGACCGAAGGTTTTCCGGGGCAGTTTAAAAATTGGTTTTATTCCTTAATCGCGATGAGCACGGCTTTAAGAAATACTAATCCTTTCAATAATTTATTGGGTTTTGCTAACGTGGTGGATGAAAAAGGTGAGGAGATGCACAAATCAAAAGGTAACGCCATTGAGTTTAATGAAGCTGCAGATAAAATCGGAGTTGATGTAATGAGGTGGTTGTATGTAACTCAAAACCCGGAGTACAATTTACATTTTGGTTTCAGTGTTGCTGATGAAATTCGAAGAAGATTTTATTTAATTTTGTGGAACTCATATAAATTTTTTGTTGATTATGCAAGGTTTTCTGAGTGGGATAGTACGAAAGAAGGGGGAGAATTAACAATTCTGGACAAATGGATTTTAGCAAGGTTGGCAAAATTAGTTTTCCTTACTAACCAGAAACTGCCCAAATTTGACGCAGCTACTTCTTCCAAAGCTATTGAAGGTTTCATAGTTAATGATTTTTCCACCTGGTATATCAGAAGATCAAGAGATAGAGTTGGGCCGGAGGCTTCAGAACAGGAGCGAAATACTACTCTTTCAGTTATTTATGAAATTTTAATAACACTTTCTAAACTTTTGGCACCTTTTATTCCGTTTATAACAGAAGAAATGTACAGGAATTTAACCGGAGATGAATCTGTTCATCTCGTAGATTATCCGGAAAGTAATAAGGCTTTGTTAGATGAAGTTCTTACAAAAGATATGGAGACTGTAAGGAAGGTAGCGGAAATGGCTCATGCCAAAAGGAAGGAGGAAAATATTAAACTGCGTCAACCCCTGGCATCTCTCATTTACTTAGGTAAAGAGCAATTGAGTAAAGATTTAGAACAACTTCTGAAGGCGGAACTAAATGTTAAGAAAGTTGAGTACGAGCAGTCCTCAAATAAAAAGCCTGAGATAAAATTGGATACAAATATTACTCCTATCCTTAAAGAGGAAGGTGAGGCAAGGGATTTGATTAGGGAAATTCAGCAGTTAAGAAAAGAACAAAACCTGACTTTAGCAGACAAAACTAAAATTGTTGCCCCAACCTGGCCAAAGGTTTTTGAAAAGCAAATTTTAGCATCAACAGCCTCTATTTCTCTTATCAAAGGTGAGCAGCTGCAGGTTTTAAAAGCTGAAGATGAAAGTTCCTCAAATATTTAACTGGCCAATTACGCTGTCAAGCTTACTACTTCTTTCAGTGGGGATTTTGGTAATTTATTCCTCGTCTAAAGAGCTGGCTATTGGGCAACTCCTTTATGTTGTTATTGGATGCTTATTTTATGTATTGATTTTGCAGCTGGATACGCATTCTCTGAAAAGATTTGTTAAGCCACTCTATTTTTTTATCATCTTTCTTTTAATAGCAGTTTTAATCTTAGGTATAGAGACAAGAGGATCAATCAGGTGGATACCTCTGGGGTTAATTAATATTCAGCCTTCAGAATTTGCCAAACCGGTGTTAATCTTATTTTTAGCTGCTTTCTGGAGTAAAAATGTTCCCGGTTGGAGAAATGTTTTTAAAAGCCTATTTTGGGCAGCGCCTGTTATTTTATTAATATTTAAGCAACCTGACTTGGGATCTTCTTTGACCTTGGTGGCTATTTGGACAGGAATGTTATTTGCTTCCAAAATTTCCCTAAAAAAGATATTAATTTTAACCCTTGTTGCCTTGATAATAATTCCCCTTAGCTGGGTTTTTCTAAAAGACTATCAAAGACAAAGAATAACCGGTTTTTTATCGCCTGAATCTGATCCACTGGGCAGGGGTTATAATTTAATCCAGTCCACTATAGCTGTGGGATCCGGACAGCTTTGGGGTCGGGGGCTGGGTAGAGGAACACAATCCCGGTTGCAATTCTTACCCGAGTTTAGAACTGATTTTATCTTTGCTTCCATTGCCGAGGAAATGGGGTTTTTAGGCTCTGTGGTTATTCTGGTCCTCTATTTATACCTGCTTATTTATATTTTAAGGGTGGCCGGAAAAACCGAAGATAGGTTTAGTTATCTGTTAGTGTTGGGAGTTTTTTCGCAAATTTCTTTTCAAATTTTTGTCAACATGGGGATGAATATGGGAATCTTACCTATTACCGGTATTACTTTGCCTCTTATTTCTTATGGCGGAAGCTCCCTGGTGGCAACCATTATTTGTCTAGGTTTGGTATCATCGGTATCTAAGTCCGTAAAGAGAATTAATCCGGATTAAGCCGGAGCCTTGCATTATAGTTTAGGAAAATGTAAAATTTAGCCCATGTTTGATTTTGCAGTTTGTGAAATTAGTGGAAAACAATACAAAGTAATCCCTAACCAGCCTTTCCTGGTGGATTTATTAGGGGATAAAGATGAAAAAGTCGAAGCGGAGGTTCTGCTTCTTTCCGAAGCTGGGAAGGTTAAGTTTGGTACCCCATTTTTAAAAGAAAAGCTGATCTTGGAGATTTTGGAAAATATCAAGACAGAAAAAATTAGGGTAGCCAAATTTCATGCCAAGGCTAATTTTCGAAAAGTTACCGGCATCAGACCCAAAAAAACCAAAATAGTTTATGCTGTGAAAAAATTTACTTGACTTATATTTTCACAAGACTTAAAATCCAAATACTGATATGGCACATAAAAAAGGTGGATCAACTACCAAAAAGAATAGGGATTCAATTTCCAAGCGTCTGGGGGTTAAGGTATATGGTGGAGGAATAGTTCTTTCCGGTAATATCATTATCAGGCAAAAAGGGAACAAATTTTATCCGGGGATAGGCACCAAACAAGGTAACGATTATACTATCTTTGCAACTGTAGGTGGAAATGTTGAATTTAAAAAGAAATTGGATAAAACTTATGTTCACGTATCCTGAATAAAATGGAAGATCAAATTTACGAACTGGAACATGATTTACTGCAACCTAACCCTTTGCAACCCCGTGGTTTGATAACGCCGGAGTCGTTATCTGAACTGGCTGAATCTATTAGAGCTCATGGGATTTTGGAGCCTTTGGTAGTAGCTAAAACTCCGGCCGGGTACCAAATTATAGCCGGTGAAAGACGATGGAGAGCCTCCAAATTGGTGGGTCTGAGTAAAGTTCCGGTAATTATACGGGAAACTTCTCCCCAAGGCATGCTGGAGATGGCCATAGTGGAAAATGTCCAAAGAATTGATCTAAACCCGCTGGAAAGGGCACAGGCTTATAAAAGGCTCATGGAAGAATTTGGTTTGACCAATGCTGAAATTGCCGAAAGAGTTTCAAAAAGTCCATCTTATATCTCCAACACCATTAGACTTTTAACTTTGCCTGATGCCTTAAAAGACGCCCTCATGTCAGGTGCTACTACGGAAGGTCACGCCAGAGCCTTGTCCGCCCTGGAGGACCCGCACCTGATAATTGCCGCTTATAAAGAGGTGTTAAAAAGAAATTTATCGGTAAGGGGAACTGAGGAAATGGTCAGAAGATTCAGAGCCAAAAGCGACATAGGCCCTAAAAGAGGTGCAGATGTGGTTAGTATGCATATTGTCTCCGAGGAGTTGGACAGGGTACAAAATGATTTGAGTACAGCTCTTTCCAGAAAAGCGGATAAGCTGCACGTTAAGTGTTCCCAAACAGGTAAAAAAGCTAAAGTGGAACTGATGATAGAAGGTGAGCCAAGTAAAACTACTGCTATTTTAGAGGATATCCGTCAGGCAATTGTAGATCACTTTAATTTGATGTAACGTTACTTTCGGGTAAGCAACCCCATATCCTGCGGAGGCCAGTATCTGAAAAAAGCCTTGCCTACAATTTCCTGTTTAGTGATTGCCCCCCATTCTCTGGAGTCGGATGAGTGATTTCTGTTATCCCCCAAAACAAAATATTGATTGGGACCTGCTTTGATAGTATTTTTTTCTGTTAAGAAGGATCCGGAATGAGTTGGGGTATTTGGTGGAAGGTAGGACTCACTAACTGCACCTCCATTTACAAAAACCTGGCTATTTTCTATTTTAATAGTATCACCGGGTACAGCAATAATCCTTTTGATAAAATCCTGGGATTCATCTTTGGGATTTTTTAGAACAATAATCTCTCCCCTATTTGGATCCCCCAGCCTGTAGCTTATTTTTTCGGTGATTAAATAATCCCCGTCATGAAGAATAGGAAACATGGAGCTTCCGGAAACTTTGTGAAATTGGGCTACAAAAAGGTAGAGCAGGGCAAAAATAGCCCCAAATACTACCAAGGTTTCAATAAAGTCAATAATATGGGTGCCTAAATTTTCAAAAAACCCCTTATCCGGGGTATAGTTTAAATCATTTGGATCCACATTCCCAATTATCGCAAATCTTTAGCTTGAGATGCAATAGCATGAATGCTAGAATGTGTGGGTAGGACACTTAGCTCAGCGGTAGAGCGTCTCGTTCACATCGAGAAGGCCGTAGGTTCAAATCCTACAGTGTCCACAGACCGGGATTTTCTGAAATCCTGCCGATACGAAAAAGCTCTATTTTAAATCTTTAAAATTACTGGGAAGCTTAGGGCTAATTATAACCTTCAGCTATCTACTGATTTTGCCCCCAATTATAAAGGTTTTTCTCCCCCAATTTCTTCCGGCTATTCCTGCCGTGAATATTTTATCTTTGGCAATACCATTTATATTAATGCAAACAAGCGCAGTTTCTCTTTTGTTATCTTCTGATAAGTTCTTAAAGCAGGTTATACCCTTATCGTTTAGCACTGTTTTATTTAACATAGTTGCAAACTTATTGTTTATTCCCTTATACGGCTACATCGCAGCATCGTGGATAACCGTTGTTTCAGATATCCTATCTTTTATAATTTTCTATATATTAATTCAGAAAGTGGCGCTTGGTAAAGTGAGATGAAAGCTTCAGTTATTATCCCCAACTGGAATGGAGTGAGTTTATTAAAAGATTGTCTATCGTCTTTAACCAAACAGACTTTTAAGGATTTTCCGCCCACGCTTTTATTTAAAAATTTCCGGTGGCTTAAAATTATACTTGTTTTTTTTAATACCTGTCTTTACCAGTTAAAAAAAGGTTATTTTTGGCCACCGATTCTTGCAACCGGATGGCTGCTAATGCATCTTCCTCATCTTCTTAGGGAAAGAACAAAAGTGCAAAGTATGAAAAAGATACCCGATGATTATCTGGAAAGCTTTCTTCAGCCTAAAAAAATTACTTTTTGGAAGTTACTGAGATGAGTAAAATCCAGATAAGTATAGGTGGATAGAAAAGGCTGTTGGCGAAAAAGGAGTGTAGTAATAGACCACCAATTCCTGCTGATAAAGCTAAGTTTGTTCTAAAACCCCGCCTTATTAGTGAAATCAAAAATAAAATATAAACTAAAACTCCAACACTGCCGGTGGTAGCTGCTACAAAAAGCAGGCTGGAATCATTACCGGAAGCCCCATGGCTTTTTAGAAACTGTCCGTCACCTAAATGATATTGTTTGAGGGCATATCTGTAGGTGTTAAAGCCTACCCCTAAAATTGGTGAAGATTGGAAAATAGCCAGTCCTTGCTGCCAAGTGCCTAAACGGTATGAGGCAGATTTACCCCTTTCAATTTTTCTTGGTTCTGCTACTGATTTGGTGTAGAGTTGGAAACTGTAAAAAAGTAATATGAAAAGGATCACTGTAGTTGTGGCAAGTTTCCAGGATTTTTTAAGGAAAGAAAATACTAATCCGCCACTTAAAAACATTAAATAGCTGCTTCTGGAAAAGGTTGTCATAAGGGCTGCGAATACAACTATAAAAAAAATTAGACTTTTTTTTGCCGGGGAAAATTTCCGGATCAGTAAAATCAGTGTTAAAACAAAATAAGCTCCTGCAAAATTAGGGTCCAAAAAAGCGGAAACAGTTCTAAAATAATGAGGGTCCCAGCCCCCTTTTTCTAAAAACCTTAGATCAGGTAACAATATAAACTGACTTAATCCTAAAATTGCCAAAATGACCCCGGAATATAAAAGGAACACATTGATTTGTTTTTTAAAATCGCTCTCCCGGCTATAAATTACCCAGGCAAGCAAAACATAAAGGATAAATCTAATGATATAGGAAATACTAATAAAAAATTCCCAAAAATTAAGCTTAAGGGGGGTGAGGATCAAAGAAATAAGGCCTATCACGGCAAATGTGAAGGCCAGCTTGATAAAAAGAGGCGCACTCTTCAAACGAAATTTAATTTTGACCAGGCCGTAAAAAGTTAAAATAATAACTGTGATGTCCAGTAAAGTTAAGCCACCCTGTCCCAGAGGTATTCTTATTAATTGGCCGCTTACTATAGCTAATGTCAGGATTAAACTTGGAAGTTTCATAAGGGACCTTTACTTTCTTAAGGTTCGTAGCTTACTTTTCTGGAAATTTCTGTAGTGTTTGAAGCTTGGTCCAATGCTTTAATGTCAAAATTATTGTCTCCTTCATTTAACTCGCGTTCGGCTTGAAAGTTTCCGGATTGATCTACTATTACTTGAGTGCCATTAATAAATATCTGTGCGCCTGCTTCGGTATTACCGGAAAGTTTTACTTTTTTATCACCTCCCTGTATTTTTTTGTTATCCTGTGGTTCAGCTAAGGTTAAAAAAGGTTTCTCATTGTCATACATAATTTTGATAAGTTTGGAAGGAAGACTTTCCCGATCTTTTTCATCCAAAGTTTTAGCATAAATATTATTTGTCCCCAAACTTAACATTACATCTGAAAAAATAAATTTTCCTTCTGTAGAAACGTCTATTGTTTGTTTGGATTCGTCATCTATATACAGTTTAACTTTGGAGTTGGGAGTAGCATAACCTTGAATGTTAATTTGGGCAGTATTGGTGGCCTCATAGGGAATATTTAAAACCGGAGGAGCAAGAGAGGTGTTCTCACTTATTCTAGTAGTAACTTTTTGTTGAGGTTTAAATATGCCGGTAATAAAACCCAGTCCGGTAATAAAAAATGGCAGCACCCAAGTAATAGTCACATATAGAATAAATATAATTAGAATTAAAGTGACAAGAAAATTTCTTCTGCTTTTTTTTGCCAATCTCCTGACTGAACGGCGGCTTCTGTAAGACATGATTTAATTACTACTTTTATCTGGATTCAGTATAAATCAATTCCAAGGTAAATTCCATGGTAAAATACACTTATGCGGGATTGGTTCAGTGGTAGAACGCTACCTTCCCAAGGTAGAGATGCGAGTTCGATTCTCGTATCCCGCTCCATAGGATTTTTATCGAACTCGTGGATTTTAGCCTCAGAAAGTTGCCGAAAGTTGCCAAAATTTAAGCTTATAAACTTACACCCTAAAGGGAATCGAACTAGCTTTAGAGCTACTATCTTCATTCTTGTTCTGACTCTGTAAAATCTCCCATCCATTTTGACCCATAAAATTCCTGCATAACT
>CAZKAW010000001.1:76552-89230 GCA_964551255.1 uncultured Gammaproteobacteria bacterium | reverse complement strand
TTAATATGATTCATCAACTCTCATTTCGGGAGTATTCTTACGTGAGGCATAACGGCAGAGAGAGAGAGAGAGAGAGTTTAATTAGAATTATATGAGTCCGGATCAAACGGCTAATCCACCACCTCAACCTTCAGAACAAGAGGGATCTCCTAATCTCAGAGCCACTATGGAGTCGGTTATGGGAAAGTTGGAAGAGAAGAACAGGCAGATGAAGGGGAGATTATTTGGGGTACTAGGGGAGGGTGAGAGTACGGCATTTGTCTTTCGTACGCCTAAAATCGAGCAGGTTCCGCAACCTGATGGTTCTTTCAAGGAAGTCCGAGCATTATTCTTGGTAGTGTCAAGACAAGGTTTTAGACTTATCCAGGCCGAGACTCCCGAAGATCCCGAGAACGATCATCGATATAAATTCCTTTTGAGTGATTTATCTGGCATACCTAACAATCCGGAAAACGCAAGAAAATATGGTATAGATCCTGCAGGATATTTGCGATTTCCAGGAATCACGGGCGGTGGTCAGGGGGGGCGTATAGGGAATGAAGGGATTTATAGGGGAGGTGGTGGAGACGAGAAAGCAGTGAGGCTGGTATATAATATAAATCCAGACATAGTGGGAGAAATAGTTGACTTGAATAAACAACAAGTTGAACAAGATGATCTAAGAATAAAACAGGAAGTAATGCCTCATATTCAAGCTGCTCGGAAGATAGATGAAATTTTGGGATAATCTTCCTTCTTGATATTTCATAATTCATATTGTAAATTCTAAGATGCTGCCTCGGATACATTTCCATGGACTTACTTTTTAATAATATAAACTACTTAATTTGGGCATCAGTAGTTACAGCCTTAGGATATGGTTTGTGGTTGATTGTGGAAGTTTTGAAACAGAATGCCGGGGACGGCAGAATGCAGGAAATTGCAGGAGCTATTCAGGTTGGAGCATCAGCTTATCTTAAGAGACAATACCGGGTGGTGGCAGTTGTGGCGGTTGTGATGGCAGGATTGATTTACTATGGCCTGGGGCAAAATAGTGCCGGAGGGTTTTTAATAGGTGCGGCTTTGTCCGCACTGGCAGGATTTATTGGCATGAGTGTCTCTGTAAGAGCAAATGTTAGGGTGGCTGAGGCTGCCAAAAAAGGCTTGAAAGAGGCCTTTGGGCTTTCTTTTAAGGGAGGAGCAGTCACCGGCTTTTTGGTAGTAGGACTAGCTCTGGCGGCAGTTTACGGGTTTTATCAATATACTCAGGGAGATTTAAAATCTTTGGTGGGACTGGCATTTGGAGGGTCTTTAATTTCGGTATTTGCCCGTTTGGGTGGAGGAATTTTTACCAAAGGAGCAGACGTGGGAGCAGATTTGGTGGGAAAGGTGGAGGCGGGAATTCCCGAGGATGACCCCAGAAATCCGGCGGTGATTGCCGATAATGTGGGAGATAATGTAGGTGATTGCGCCGGAATGGCGGCAGATATCTTTGAAACTTATGTGGTAACTGCTGTTGCCTCGATGATTTTGGGCCAACTGCTTTTCCCGGGTTTTGAAACAGCAGTTATTTTCCCATTAGTGATTCTTTCTTTGGGAATTTTTGCCTCAGTTTTCGGATCGCTGTTTGTCAGATTAACTGACAAAAATATCATGGGGGCTTTATATAAAGGGATGATTGCCACCGGCCTCTTTTGCGCGCTTCTTTTTTATCCGGCCACCACTGCTATGATGGGGGCAAATGATTCTTTTCCCGCTTTAAACCTTTTCCTGGCAGAAATTTTGGGAGTTTTAGTAACAGGAGGGATGGTTCTGGTGACAGAATATTATACCGGTACAAAATACTCTCCGGTGGTAAATCTGGCTGCTGCTTCCAAAACCGGTCATGCCACCAATATTATTTCCGGCCTGGCCTTATCCATGAAATCAACTTTCTGGCCGGTAATTTTAATCTCTTTTGCTGTTCTTTTAAGCTTTATTCTGGCAGGACTTTATGGAGTCAGTCTGGCTGCAGTCACTATGCTTTCTTTGGCAGGAATTGTGGTAGCCATTGATGCTTTTGGTCCTATTACGGATAATGCCGGCGGGATTGCCGAAATGTCCAATTTACCCTCTAAAGTGAGAAATGTAACTGATCCTTTGGATGCGGTAGGCAATACTACCAAGGCTGTCACCAAAGGCTATGCCATAGGTTCCGCTGCTTTGGCGGCTTTGGTGTTATTTGCTTCATACGCTCAGGAGTTTTCTCTCTTGGGGGGAGAGCTTTCCTTTTCCCTGTCTGATCCGAAGGTATTAGTGGGGCTTTTCATAGGTGGGTCGCTCCCGTATCTGTTTGCCGGCTTTGCCATGGAGGCAGTAGGAAGAGCAGGAGGAGCTGTGGTAGAGGAGGTAAGAAGGCAATTTAAAACAATTAAGGGTATTATGACCGGGGAAGCCAAGCCGGATTATGCCAAGTGTGTGGAAATTGTCACTGCTGCTGCCCAAAAAGAGATGTTTATTCCTTCGCTTATCCCGGTAGCGGCTCCTGTAATAGTGGGGTTTGTCTTGGGACCTGTGGCTTTGGGAGGAATGTTAATGGGGACAATTATTACGGGAATTTTTGTGGCAGTTTCCATGACCACCGGAGGAGCTGCCTGGGATAATGCCAAAAAGTATATAGAGGGGGGAAAGTTGGGAGGAAAAGGTTCTGAGGCTCACAAAGCTGCAGTCACCGGAGATACGGTAGGAGATCCTTATAAGGATACAGCCGGCCCGGCAATAAACCCTATGATTAAAGTAGTAAATATTGTTGCTTTGCTACTGGTTCCTTTTTTAAGATAAATTATTGGGTAGGGTTTGGGGTGGGATTAACAGGTGGTTGGCCACCAAAGAGGGCATTTTTGACCTCACCTACTACTTGATCGGGAGTGTATGAAGCTTTAATTAAATAAGCTTGAGCCCCCAATTCAAATCCTTCCTTGATAACTGCCTCCTGACCTAAATTGGTTAAAAGAATAGTAATCATAGGTGAGGAAGGATTTTGAGTTTTAAATTCCCGTAAAAGCTGCAGTCCATTCATTCCCGGAAGCATGATGTCCAAAAGCAGCAGATCAAAAGGTTCCTGCTTTAATATTGTCAAACCCGACTGGCCGTCAACTGCGGTTTTTACTACAAAGCCTTCCTTAGTCAGTTGTCTGACGTAAAGTTCTCTGATAAAATCTTCGTCTTCAACTAAAAGTATCTTTTTAGCTTGTGGATTCATCTAAATCATTTTATCCTAAACCGCTGTCTACTTTCAATAATTAAGTGCACCGGATTGAATTTGGCTGCTGACTGCCCGATCAGTATTAACTAAACCGGAACTGATAGTTAAAACAGGCAGGGTAAAGGAAAAATTACTTCCCTTGCCCGCTTCAGATTCCACCCAAATCTTCCCTCCCAGCTTTTCCACAATTGATTTGGAGATATAAAGTCCTAAACCTGTACCTTTAGACATTTTTTGATCCTGATTGGAAACGCGGAAGAATTTATTAAAAAGGTGGGGAATAGCTTCTTTAGGGATTCCCACTCCTGAGTCTGAAACAGTAGTAGTTACTTCATTAGGAGAGACATGAAGAATGACTGCTACTTTTCCTCCGGGATTAGTATAATTTATGGCATTGGCCAAAAGATTGATTACCACCTCCTCTACCCTAATAGGGTCGGCCATGACTTTGGGTAAAGCTTCCGGGGGGCTATTTAAGGTAAGAAGGATATTTTTTTGGTTAGCCAGGTTTCTTAAAGCTTCAACCGCCTTGGAAAGAATTGGTAAATAATCAATAGCTTCTTTAGAAACCGATACCTCGTCCCTTTCTATTTTGTTAACACTCAGGAGATTTTGCACTAACATCAAAAGCCCCTTGGCTGAAATTAAGGAACGCCCGATTAGTTCCATCTCTTCTTTTGGTAATTTACCTCTATTTTCCCCTTCAAAAACTGATAAGTAACCAATGATTGAGGTAAGGGGTGTTCTTAGCTCGTGGGACGCCATGGACACAAAATCAAATTTCATTCTTTCCAGATCCTCCTCTTTACTTAGATCATGCAGAAGCAGCATGCAGGAAAGATTAGTCTGTATCTGGCCGCTGATTTGAGCTGTTGATAAGTTTACCCGGTTTTCCCGGCCATCTTTTCCAATCAGCTTTACAGCCTGATTAAAAATGGCAGAGCAATAAGTTTTAGGTAAAATCTCTTCCTGGTCAGAATATAAATGAATAAGCTCACTAATGGGACGGTTGATCAGTTCCCCTGTCTTGTAACCGGTGATTTCTTCAGCAGCTTTATTTACCAGGATGATATTTTTATTAAAATCCAAAGCCACAATCCCGTCAACAAGAGTAGAAAGAATTTCCTCAAGTTTACTTCTTTCAGAAATAGCCATATCCTTTTGCTGTTCAATATTTTCAAAATTTTTTTTAATGTTGTCTGCAAATGTATTAAAAGATTGGCCTATTTCCTCAAACTCATCTTTTGAGCGGATATCCACTCTCTGATTAAGATTACCTGCTCCCAGGCTTTGAGCAGCTTGAACTAAATTTTTTATTGGTTTTAAAAAGAGGAAAATTAAAGTGGAACCGGCTAAAATAGCTAAAATTCCACTCAGAAGAGTGAGGAGAAAACCTCCGGTAAAAAATAAAGAAAGAGTAAGAGGGGTTAAGACAGCAAGAATAGTTACCAGGGTGATTTTTAAAAAGAGCAGATTTTTCACTTCTAATTAAGAGTAACAAAGCCAGGTAGCGGAATCAACCCCGAAGGAGAAGGCGGCGCCTACGGGATTCGAACCCGTGATTTTCTGGATGAGAACCAGATGTCCTGGACCACTAGACGAAGGCGCCAAGTTGACTTTGCTGATATTTTAGCATAAAATTTCCCCAATTTGTCTGGATGAAGGCCAAAAAAATGAGCAAAAATAGCAAAAGTCCTATAAAAACTAAGAATGTCTATCTGACACCAAAAGGTTTATCCGAAGCAAAAGCTGAGCTTGAGTATTTAAAAAAAACCAAAAGGGTAGAGATTGCGGAAAGAATTCACCAGGCCAGGGAGTATGGGGACTTAACAGAAAACTCCGAATATGACACTGCCATGGAAGATCAAGCTCTGACTGAAAATAGAATCTCAGAGCTGGAGAATATTTTAAAAGGGGCTAAAATAATCGCGCAGGAACACAATAGTGAATTTGTGGTTATAGGATCAACAGTTAAAATTGAAATGGATGATGGAGAAGATGAGTTTACCATAGTAGGCAGGGTAGAAGCAGACCCCTCTAAAAAAAGAATCTCCAATGAATCACCCCTAGGCATGGCCCTTCTGGGAGCCCAAAAGGGAGAAGAAGTAGAAGTAGCAACACCGATTGTTCGTTATAAATGCAAAGTTTTAGAAATCAAATGAACAATATTCAGGCATTAATTGAATTTAATCCAAAATTGCCCAAGTTATCCAAAAATCAAAAGGATGTCTTAAAACTGCTTGTTGAAGCGGGAAAACTGATAGCACCTCTTTATCTTGAGCAGGAAAGGGATATCAGAAATATCAAATTCACCAGGCAAGAAATTGAGAGGGCCGGTAAGAAAGATCCCGAGGTTTTATCTCCTTACACCGTTTTAGAAAAAGTTAACGGGAAAATAGTAGCTACCCCATACCATATCAAATATGCAAAGTTTCTTAAACCTATTGCAGAAAAGTTAAGTGAGACTAGCAAAATTACAGACAATAAAGAATTTGGCAGATTTTTACAGCTTCAAGCAAAAGCACTGTTGGACGGAACATATGAAATGGCAATTTCCGCCTGGCTTAAGATTAAACCCTATGTACTGGATATTAGCATTGGTCCCTTTGAACACCTGGATGATAAATTATTCTTTGGACAGGCATCATACCAAGCCTGGGTTGGAACAATTGATTCGGAAGGTACAGAGAGACTGAATAATTATAAAAGTATAGTACTTGCCGCAAGAAGAAAAGAATTAATACCCGGTGAGCGGGTTGATAATTTTGATAAGGTCAAAGCAAAAGTGGTTGATGTGCATATGTTTTCGGGGCTGATGGCCAGATTAAAGTTTGTTGGAGTAAATTTACCTGTCGATGTGAACTTTGTGAAGAAATATGGTTCGGAGGTTGCTCTTTTTAACCAGCCTAATGATTTAAGAATGAAGGAACAAATTATTCCAACATTTAACAAAATCTTTTCAAGAGTTTTTAGGGAAGGATTTACATTTGAAGATTTGAGAAGAGCCAATTTGCGCTATATTGCAATGCATGAGTTGGCTCATAGTTTTTTGTACTATAAACATGCTATTGAAAATCTTAAGGATTTATTTCTGCCTATCTTTGAAATTACTGCCACCATTTTGGGTCTTAGAATGGCAGGCACATTACTTTTGAAAGATAGAATCACCAATAAACAGCTGGAGTCAATGATTGTAGCCTCTTTATGCAGGGGTTTTTATCTGGTCAGCCATAGAGAAAACAATGAACCTTTAAGCAATTATGCTTTGGGATGGGCTATTTTTATCAATTTCATGTTAGACTCCGGTGCTTTAAAACAAGCCGGCGGGATGGCAATACCAAACTTCATGAAGATGTTTGTATCTTTGCATGATCTGTCCAATATCTTGGAAAAACTACTCTCCTCAGGCACAAGAAAGGATGCCGAGCTTATCATTAATAGATACGGAAAAATTACCAATTTCTTATAATACTTCTATAGAATTGAAATACTATTACATAAAAGGTATAATCCTCATCTATGATTATGACAACAAGAATGGAAATGGATGGTCCGCAGCCTGAACCTAAAGATTTAGGATTACAACCCAGGCTTGAAGGATTAGAGTCTCAAGATCGACCAGTGCCTCAATTTCCAAAGGAAGAGACAACCTTTTTTAGAGGTAGGACAAGACTTTATGTTGTAAAAATGTATAGAAGCGGGTCCGACCGTGTTTTTGTAAGAAAAATTGATGAGGAGCATTTCGAAATCTATCCTGAATCCCTCTCTTTAGTTGAGAAACATGATGCTAATTATAGGGATGTATATCCTGAACGAGCGAGAAGAAATCCTATCGTAACAAGAAATAGAATCTTACAAGGTTTAAGTTATCCAAGAACATTGCAGTACGAAATATATGAACAAGGTACTCAGATACAAGCAGGAGATGGGACATTTACTAGGATGGATGCTGGTCCGGAATCGTTTATAACTTCTTCTAGAGCGATAAGGGAAGAACATGTACATGAAGGTATAGGTACTCATATTTTAGAACTAGCGATAAGGCGACACAAAAGAGAAGCTGTAAGACGGAAGAGGCCTTTAAATGAAGGATTTCTAATGACCCAAAGGTGGGAGTCAATAGAATCACTAAGAAAGTTAAAGGAAAAGGGGATTATTGATAAAATCCAACCAATTGATGAATCATTCGATGAAAAGGGCAAAAGATTTTTATACATAGCACATGCGCAAATGCGTATGAAGTCGACAGGTATAGACCTAACAGGCCGAAGCGCGGGAGAGTTAATAGAATTGGGGTGGAACGAGAATCTAGATATCCCTGAAGAAGGAACCGAAGCTAAAGAGATTTTCGACAAAATGGTTTTACGCCCACCTCGTGGGGCAGGTGTATCTTTCTTTAACGGAGATGTACTGTATGTGCGTTGGACCATGCCTGACCAGCTTCCTCCAGCGGATGAAGATATAGTGACTGCTGGTAAATAGTTTAACTCCTTTTAAAAAACTTTAGCTTCATATATACTTTACCCATGGCTTTGGAGGATTTGCAAAAAGAAAGATTTAAAAAATTAAAAAATATTCAAAGACTGGGAATTGATCCTTATCCCGCTAAATCTAACAGAAAACACACCACTCAAATTGCCCGCAAAATGACAGGTAAAAAAGTTACAGTTGCCGGAAGAATAAGGTCACTGCGGCCTCATGGCAAAATTACTTTTGCTGATTTGGAAGATTCTTTTGGAAAAATCCAGCTGTTTTTTTCTTCAGAGGAGTTAAAAGGAGAAAAATATGAATTTTTAACCAATTTGGATATTGGGGATTTTTTGGAAAGCCAAGGTGAAATTTTTAAAACTCAATCAGGAGAAATAACTGTCAGGGTTTCTGATTATAAACTTCTTACCAAAAGTATTAGACCACTTCCTTCTTCATGGTATGGATTAAAGGACATAGAGGAAAGATACAGGAAAAGATATGTTGATATGCTGATGAATCCGGAGGTCCGGCAAACATTGGAAGCCCGTTCCAAAATTATTGCTTCCCTCCGTGATTTTCTAATAAATAAGAAAGGATACTTTGAAGTTGAAAGTCCTGTCTTGCAACCGATTTACGGAGGAACCAGGGCCAGGCCATTTAAAACTCATCACAACATCCTGGACACCACATTTTATTTAAGAATTTCCAATGAACTTTATTTAAAAAGATTAATTGTGGGAGGATTTGAGAAAGTTTTTGAGATAGGCCACACTTTCAGAAATGAAGGAATGGACAGAAATCATAATCCTGAATTTACCATGCTGGAAACCATGGAAGCTTATGCTGACTATTATGACAATATGAATTTAATTGAAGAGATGTTTGAGTATGTGGTTAAAGAAGTTTTCAAAACCACCAAAATAACTTATCAGGGTAAAGTGATTGATTATAAAAGGCCCTGGATTAGGATAACTTTATCAGAACTTTTTAAAAAACACACCGGTGTTATTTTTAGCAAAATAGATACTTTGGAAAAAGCCACTCAACTGGCCAAAAAATTAGGGGTAGAGGTTAAAGATTATATGACTGATGGAGAAATTTTGCTGGAAATTTTTGAAAAAAAATGTACAGATCAATTAATACAACCTACTTTTGTTTATGATTATCCTGCAGATTTTTATCCTTTGGCCAAAAGAAAGGCAGATAATCCAAAATTGGTAGAAAGTTTTGATATATATGTAGCTGGAATGGAAATGGGGACAAATTATTCAGAGCAAAATGACCCGGCTGCTTTACGAAAGGCCTGGATGGAGGAGAAAAAGAAAGCCAAAAAAGGAAATTTGGAAGCTCAAAAACTGGATGAGGATTTTTTGGAAAGTTTGGAGTATGGGATGCCGCCTACTTCCGGGATCGGGCCGGGACTGGACAGGTGGGTAATGGTACTAACTGACTGCCCGGCCATTGCGGATGTGATCCCATTTCCCATGCTCCGCCCGAGAAAAAATAAATGAAGCTTAATGATTTAAAAAAAATATTAAAAGTGTTTTTAACTTTGCAGTGGGCTAAGGAGCTGCCAAGACAGGGTTTTATTGCTTTGGGTTTTAAGAGGAATGAAGCGGACAGCGTGGCAGCTCACTCTTTTACTACTGCCTTACTTGCTTACTTTTTTGCCAAACAGTTAAAAAAAGAGGGAGTAAAAATTGACTGTGACAAGGTCTTAAAAATGGGTTTGGTTCATGATATTGGGGAAACTATTGTGGGAGATGTAGGGACCTTCGTTAAGGGGATGGCAGGAGGAGTTTTTAAAAATATTGAAGAAGAAGGGGTTAAAGCTTTAATTGATGGACTTAATTCAAATGAGGAGATAATGGAGTTGGTATCGGAATATAATGGGCGAAAGAGTTTGGAAGCAAGGGTAGTAAAAGCTGCTGATAATTTGGATGCTTTGGCTCAAGCTAAAGGTGTACCCGGGGCGCAAGATGCGTTAAAATATTTTAAGCAGGTAACGCACATTACTAAATTTGACTGGCACAAAAAGGCAGTGGATTTGATTTTATCAGGGGAAATAGAACCTGCCAGAGATTGGCAAGGAGAAAATGCTGGACATTAATTTTATCAGAGAAAATTTAGAAAAAGTTAAAAAATCTGTGGAAGCCAGAAAGGCTGAAGTGGATTTGGAAAAACTTTTAAAGCTTGATGATGAAAGATGTCAGTTAATCCAAAAAGTTGATGAACTTCGGGCCAAAAGGAATGAGCTAAGCTCTCGCTGGCGCGATGAAGCAGCTAAAAATAGGGATAAGGATGAAGGGGAACCCATCGATTACGCTCAGGGTAAGAGTGTAAAGTCAGAACTAAAGAGTTTAGAAGAAAAACTTAACAGTGTGGCAAAGGAATGGGATGAGTTGATGTTGCAGATACCTAATATTTTGATGGAGGAGGTGCCGATTGGTGATGCTTCAGCAAATAAAATTATCAGAAAAAGTGGAGAAGCAACTAAGTTTAATTTTTCCCCAAAAGATCATATTGAGTTAGGAAAACTTTTGGATATTATTGATTTTGAAAGAGGAGTAAAGGTTTCCGGTTTTAGAGGTTATTTCTTAAAAAATGAAGGGGCAAAATTGCATTGGGCCCTCTTACGATTTGCTTTTGATCATCTTTTACAAAAAGGATTTAGCCCAATTGTCCCCCCTGTCATAAATAAAAGATTTGCTTTACTTGGGGCAGGACAGTTTCCCTGGGGAGAAGAGGACACATACAAATTGGAGGAAGACCAATATTTGGTTGGTACATCAGAGATTGCTTTAATGGCACTGCACTGTGGTGAAACTGTAAATGTACCAAAAAAATATGTGGCTTTAACTCCCTGTTTTAGGACTGAAATTGGTTCTTATGGAAAAGATACAAAGGGACTTTTTAGAGTACACGAGTTTTATAAGGTGGAACAGATTATTTTATGTGAAGCGGATGAGCAGCAGGCTTTAGGATTTTTTGAAGAGTTGCAGGAAAATAGTGAGGAAATTTTGCAAGAACTTGGACTTCCCTATCAAGTGGTGATTTTATCGTCAGAAGATATGGGAAAAAAAGCAGCCCTTACTTATGATATAGAAACCTATATGCCTTCCAGGGAAGGGTACGGCGAAACTCATTCTAATTCTCTTTGTCTGGATTTCCAAACAAGGAGATTAAAAATAAAATACAAAGACAAAGATGGAAAAATTAAATTCTGTTACAGTCTAAACAATACTGCCATTGCCTCCCCCAGAATTTTAATTGCCCTTTTGGAAAATAACCAGCAGGAAGACGGGTCAGTAAAGATTCCGGAAGTGTTGCACAAATACATCGGATTTTCGGAAATTAACCCCAAATAATTATCTTACCTGTTGTCCTTGGCGAAGCAGGTCCGCTGCTGAAGTAGCCTGTTGATTTCCTCCCAACTGTCCAAAGCCGGCAGAGGAGGTGGCAGCGGGTGCAACTGTTGGTTGAGCAACAGGGGTAGTAAGAGGCAGAGGAGTTTTAACTGTTGGTCTTGAAACCTCGGTTGTTGCCGGAAGAGAAGTGGTAGTTTTGGGAGATTGACCGATACCCAAAATAAAGTAAGCCGAAGTAAGTGCTACCACCACCAAAAGCCCTACTCCTACTCCAACTAACCACTTTGGTATGCCTTTGTGGTTTTCTACGGGCATAGTGGTGGGTACCTCGGGAGTAGTTGAAGGAATCACTAATGTTTGGGGATCAACAGCGGTGATTGAGCTATTTTCTAAAGGAGGATTGGTGGGGGTAATTAAGTGAGAAAGGTCAGTAGGAGCTGAGTCAGCTTGGGGAGGAATAGGTTCTGCAGGCTCAGCTGTAGCCGGAGGCTGGGTAGAATTCGATCCTTCAATGGGAGGGACTTGTGGGGGTGCTCCCCAAGGATTATCCAAAGGGGAGGCGCTAGGGGGAGGGGTCGGCGTGGTTTGTATCTCGGGCGGGGTAAAAGTGGAAGGAGCAGAGTTATCCCAAGGGTTGGGTGGCGGAGTGAAAGGTGAAGCAGGTAGATCCCAAGGATTAGCAGGCGGGTTGGTAGGGGTGGCGGATGAATTAGATGAGGAGGTTGGTGGTATGTACGAGACGGTGTCCGAAGGAGCAGGGGTAGGTATAACCGGTGATTGATCTAAAGGAGGTGGAGGAGCAGCCCAAGGAGAATTGGGGGCAGAGGAAGGTGATTGCTGGGGGAAAGAAGCCGGTTCCGAGTTATTGAAGGGTAAAGGGGCTGTTAGGGTATCGGTTGGCAAAGGAGGGGAAAAAGGGGAAGGAGGAGACGTGGTCGGGGTTGGGGTGATGGGCGGGAAGGGAGCAAATGAAGAAGCAGGATCAGGATTTGGTGGGGGGTTTGCTCCCGAAGCGGGTGCAGATGTATTGGAATTATTTGGCCAATTTGGGCTGTTGGAATTGTCCATTGGGCAAGTTATTTAGCAATTGTTAGTGTATATAGAGAACACTAACTTGTCAACAATTAATTAACCCGATACCTTCGCTACTTTGGCCACTTTAAGATATAATTAGCTAGTTATGTTAGGAATACTGGGAAAACTGCTGGACTCAAATGAACGGGAAATAGGTAAACTCAAGCCTATTGTTGAAAGTATTAATAATTTGGAAAAAAAAGTTTCCAAACTGACCGATAAACAGCTTAAAGGTAAATTTGCCGAGTTTATAAAAGACTATGAACATGGTAAAAACCTGGATGAACTTTTACCGGAAGTTTTTGCTACCGTGCGGGAAGCTGCCAAAAGGCAACTTAAACAACGTCACTTTGATGTCCAACTGATGGCAGCTATTGTTTTGCATCAGGGTAAGATTGCCGAACAGAAAACCGGAGAGGGAAAAACTTTATCTGCTACCCCCGCTCTGCTGCTGAATGCCGTAGCCGGTAAGGGAGTGCATCTGGTGACTGTAAATGATTACCTGGCTATGAGGGATTGTGGCTGGATGGGTCCTGTTTTCTA
>CAZKAW010000001.1:31061-76542 GCA_964551255.1 uncultured Gammaproteobacteria bacterium | reverse complement strand
TGGCCTGGGAGCAACATGTGCCACTATTGTTCATGATGCAGCTTATATTTATGACCCCAAATATAAAGATACAACCCACGAAGATAAGCGTTTACAACATCTTCGGCCTGTTTCCCGGAAAGAAGCTTACGGAGCTGATATTACATATGGTACTAATAACGAGTTTGGTTTTGATTATCTGCGGGATAACATGGTTTTCAGGTTGCCGGACCAATCTCAAAGGGGACACTTTTTTGCTGTAGTTGATGAAGTAGATTCTATCTTAATTGATGAGGCGAGAACCCCCTTAATTATTTCTCAGCCTGCACAGGAAGCTACAGAGAAATACTACGAATTTGCCAAAATAATTGATTCGCTGCTAGCTTCTGACTATGTAATTGATGAAAAGGTAAGAACCGCGCATTTAACTGAGCATGGAACATTAAAGATAGAAAAAATGCTGCATGTAGACAATCTATATGAGAAGGATTTTTCTACCTTGCATCACCTGGAAGAAGCCTTAAAAGCCAAAACTTTATTTCATAAAGACAAAGATTATGTGGTCAAAGACGGTGAGGTAATTATTGTAGATGAGTTTACCGGGAGGTTAATGTTGGGCCGTCGCTATTCGGAAGGGTTGCATCAAGCCATTGAAGCCAAAGAAGGAGTGTTTATTCAACAAGAGTCCCAAACTTTAGCTACCATTTCTTTTCAAAATTACTTCAGGATGTATGAAAAATTGGCCGGAATGACCGGGACTGCAGCCACAGAAGCGGAAGAGTTTAACAAAATTTACAAACTGGAAGTGGTGGTAATTCCCACCAATAACCCAATGATAAGAGCGGATCATCCGGACACTATCTATAAAACTCAAGCTGGAAAATATACGGCCGTTGCCAATCTGGTAGAAGAGCTTTATCAAAAGGGCCAGCCGGTTTTAGTGGGGACCACCTCGATTGATAAAAATGAATTTTTATCGGAACTTCTCAAAAGAAAAGGAATTTCTCATGCCTTGCTTAATGCCAAAAATCATGAAAAAGAAGCGGAAATTATTTCCCATGCCGGAGAAAAAGGAGCAGTGACTGTAGCTACCAATATGGCCGGAAGAGGTGTGGACATTATCTTAGGCAAGGAAATAGATAAATTGGGCGGGTTGTATGTAATCGGTACAGAAAGGCATGAATCCAGAAGAATTGATAACCAGCTGCGGGGTCGTTCAGGCCGTCAGGGAGATCCGGGAGAAAGCAGATTTTTTGTATCTTTGGAGGATGATTTGATGAGAATTTTTGGAGGAGAACAAGTTTCCAAAGTAATGGATTTTCTTAAAATGCCGGAAGATGTGCCGATTGAACACGGACTGGTTTCCAAAGCCATAGAGGGGGCACAGAAAAAAGTTGAAGGTCACAATTTTGATATCAGAAAACATACTGTGGAGTATGACGATGTGATGAATCAACAAAGAAAAATTATTTATGAAGTTAGAAAAAAGGTTTTGGAAACTGCTGAAAGTAAGAATCAAAGACTTAAAGAAGAAATTTTAGAAAAAATAGCAAGAGAAATTGAAAATATTGTCACTATCAATTCTGAGGAAGCCCGTCTGCCGGACGGGCAGGGAATAAACGGGAACAAAATAGTGGAGGAATTTTCCACCATTGTACCGATTGATGAAGGAAGTAAAAAGCAGATGGAAAAACAATTTGGCACCTTTTCTAATACGGAAGAGATAAGCCGATTCTTAAGCGACTTGGCAAAGAATTTTTATGACACCAGGGAAAAACAAGTTGGGGGTGAGGTGGCAAGACAAATGGAGGTATTTGTTTATTTAAATACCATTGATACTCTTTGGATTGAACATTTGGATACCATGGATGATTTAAGATCCGGGATAGGGCTCAGAGGTTATGCCCAAAGAGATCCTCTGATTGAATATAAAAGAGAAGGTTTTGATTTGTTCGAAAAGCTGATGGTGGAAATTGATTATGAAATAGTACACAGAATTTATAAGGTAGCAGTCCAGAATCAGGCCTCCATTATCCAACCTCAATCAGTGATGGTGGAAGAAAAACATCCTGAGATTGAGGTGGGAGTGGAAACAGAAAAAGAAGAAGTTGAAACAGGGAAAGTTGAAGAGGGCGGAGTAACAAAAGTTACCATAGAAAGGGGTGGGGTGGTCACAGAACAAATTTATGGAGGTCAGGGACAATTAACCAAGCCTCATGGAAAAATAGGCCGGAACGATCCCTGCTATTGTGGTAGCGGAAAGAAATACAAAAAATGCCATTATCCAAATTGATTAAGTTTGACCTGTTGATCCACGCCCTAATTGTTTTCAATATACTCCTTAGTGCTTATTGGTTGCTAAATGGTGATATTCACTATGATGTGGATGTTTCCCGGGACCTTCTGGTAATGGATGACATCATTAGGAATAATCACTTTACTTTACTGGGTCCCCGTTCAGGGGCCATCCCCGGTCTTTTTCATGGTCCTTTGTGGTTTTATATAAATTTGCCGGCTTTCTTTTTGGGTGGAGGAAATCCTTTAGTTTTGGGTTGGTTCTGGTGGGGATTGTCTGTAATTTTTTTAAGTTTGATATTTTGGGCAGCAAAAAAATTATTTGATTATAAAATTGCCCTTCTTTCTGTTTTGCTCCTTTCTGCCAATTCAATTATTAATCCTTCAATTGGTTTGAAAAATTTTTATAATCCTTACGGAGCAGTATTTTTATTTCCAATATTTTTTTGGTTTTTTTACCGCTATATTACCAACCTTAAATTTACAGATTTAACCATTAGTTTATTTATCCTGGGTCTTATTATTCAATTCCAGATGGCTTTTGGGGTACCACTACTTTTTGCTATAACTTTCTTTTTAATCTACTTTTTGCTTAAAAAGAAAAAGCTTTTCCATTTTTTCTCATATGTCATTTTATTGATTTCTTTGTCAACCTTTATTTTATTTGATATAAAACATGACGGGTTACAACTTCAAGCAATAATCCAATATTTAAATGGAAAAGAAAGCTTTAAAGTAGAATTCTTAAGTATATTTTCAGATCGTTTTAAAGCTCTATTTTTTGATTTCTTTGATTTCTTTGCCCCCGGGAAAAATTTGATAACCATAATTTTTTCATTAATCTTTTTTGCAGGATTAATTGTGGCCTTTAAAAAAAGCAAAAACGCTCTAAAAACAATCTATATATTGTTTGCCTATCTTTTTTTCGGTTTTTGGGGTCTCTCCCTGTTTTATCAAGGAGGAGTAGGGAATTATTTCTGGCCGTTTTTGCCCATGGCAATTATTATATTTTGTTCATATAAAAAATTTATTAAAAAAGAAATTTTTATTTTTTCCTTTATAGCTTTATATTTAACCAATCTTTACAGCGGAATTTTGTCAATTTCGGATTTTAAAACAGATATCAGTGAAAGAGGTCCGCACAGTTGGGCTTTTAACTTTTCTATTGCCAAAAAAATCTATGAGGATGCCAAAGGTGATTTCGGGTATTTTAATTTTTCTCCGGATAGGTTTGCATATCAACAAAGGTATGCAATGATTTATACAAAAAAATATTTTCCGAACATAAATTCTTTTTCATCAACTAAAAAACCGCTTACTTATTTAATTGAGGCAGACCCGCCGCCGGATAGACAGGAACTTAACGGTACCAGCTGGAGAATTAGTGATGTAAAAATAGAGCGGTTGCCCAATCAAACTTTTCGCTTTGACTTTATTCAGATTGAAAAATATCTGTTAAATGACGAAGAAATTAAAATAGAACCTAATCCATACTTGTTGGATAAGGTATTTTTAAGATAAATTAATTAAGATGAAATATTTATCTTCAGAAAGAATCTTGCTGCTTATCTTGCTTTTAGGGCTATTTTTTAGAATCTATAAACTGGAAATATTTTTTCCCTTTGGTCACGATCAAGACCTTTTTGCCTGGATTGCCAAAGATATTATAATAGATGGTCACGTTCGATTAATAGGTCAGGAAACAAGTATCATTGGAGTTTTTATCGGTCCCCTGTTTTATTATTTAATCGCTTTTGCTTTTGCCCTTTTTAAGATGAATCCTCTTAGTGCTGCAGTTGTTACCACTGTTGTCAGTATGGCTACCATTATAAGTATTTACCGGGTGTTTAGTAAATTTTTTGGGAAAAAAGTAGGTTTAATCGGGTCATTTCTATATGCTGTTTCTCCCGGCGCAGTGTTTTTAGACCGCTGGGTAGTACCTACCCAACCAACTATTCTTTGGGCCGTCTGGTACTTATATGTTTTACTGTCTACGATAAAAGGCAGTCTTCCCCTCATACTTTTAAGTATCTTGGTTGGTTTAATTTGGCATATACATATTGCCTTTATTCCGCTTCTTATTTTATTACCTTTTGCTTATTTGTTGTCTGATAAAAATAAGCCTAAATTTAGGTTAAAAACTACAGTTATATCGTTTTTGATAGTGGGTATCTTTTTGGCCCCTTTTTTTCTCTTTGAAATAAGACACGGCTTTGGTCAAATTAATAGTTTAATCAATGCTGTTTACAATGATCACGATAATTTAAGGGGAACCGGCAGATTGATTAAGGTTTTTGATTCCGGGGGGAGATCTTTGGCAGGGGCATTTGTTTTAAGCGGACCTGCAGTTTTACTGAACTCATCTTTAGTTTCTCTATTGCCCTTTTTACTGTTGGTAGCAATTTTTTATCTTTGGTATTTCAAAGCTTTGACCGGCAGACAAACAGTAATCTTGCTTGCCTGGTATTTTTTGGTAATTATTGGTCAGTTTTTTTCCAAAAGAATTATCACGGAATATTATTTCAACAACCTTTTTATCATTTTATTTTTGATGCTGGCTCTTATTTTGGTTAGGATTGACGGTTTCTTTAAAAAATTTCCATTTGTTAATAGTTTGTTAGCAGTATATTTGATTGTAGTAACAGTTTGGCTTATACAAAAGCCCGATGATTTGGGAGGTTTTTTATATAAAGAAAAAGTTATTGAATATATAAAGAAACACTCTGAAAATAAGAATTATCCTTGTGTGGCAGTTAATTTTATTGAAAGTCAACCAGGCGGGGGAAATGGTTTTAGGTATCTCTTCTGGTACGATAAATTATCGGTAATTACGGCCGGAGATGACATACCTGTTTATAATATTGTAAACCCCTGGACAATTTCCAAAGACGAAGTGGATGTAAGATTTGGTGTTCTCGGAGTGATTGTTCCAGGTGTTGATAAATTTGATAAAGATATTTGTTTTAAAAAAGAGCGCCAGCTCTTGCCTCTGTGGGGGTTTAATAATTAAATGAGAAATCGGTACTATTTAATTTATTTTCTTATTGCTTTAAATGTTATCTTAAGCGCTTGGTGGTTAGCCTTTGGCGATATCCGCTTTGATGTTGATATCTCCCGGGATTTTTTTCTGATAAAAGAGATTGTTACTGCCAAGCCGGTTACCTTAATAGGTTCACATACATCCGTGGGTGGGGTTTTTCACGGACCGCTCTGGTATTATCTTAACGTGCCGGCATTTTTTGTTTCTTCCGGCAACCCTATCCTCATTGGCTGGTTTTGGTGGGGACTTTCAATTTTAACACTGGTAGTATTTTTCTTTGTTACTCAAAAATTATTTAATACTTTTACAGCTGCTTTGGCAACCCTTCTTTACAGTGCAAACTCCATTATTAATCCTGTGTATGGTCTAAAGATGTTTTTTCCGCCTTATGGTGCCGTACTACTATCCCCGGTATTTTTTTATTTATTTCTGAAGTATTTAAACAATAAAAAAGCAAAATATTTAGCACTGGCCTTACTTACCCTAGGTTTCACCGTTCAGTTTGAAATCGCATTCGGCATTCCCGTTTTGGCACTGACCATTTTATTTTTAACTTTTTTTCTTTTTAAAAAAGGATTGTTAAAACACCTGTTAGTTTTACCAATTATTCTTTTGCCGCTGTCAACCTTTATACTTTTTGATCTTCGGCACAACTTTTTGCAAGTTCGTTCTATTTTAAATTATGTCCAGTCACAACTGGGTAAACATCAGTTTAGTTTGTTTATATTTTTGGTGGAAAAAATAAAGGGTATCTTATCCGATACATTTTTCTTGCTGACACAAGATAACAGATTTCTGAGCTGGGTATATTCTGTTTTGTTTTTCATCCTGATTTTCAAAATAAAATCACCGGCAAGGAAAATTTATTTTTTGTTTTTGTATTTTTATCTGGGTTATTGGTTTATTCATCTTACCTTAAAACCCCTTTGGAGCAGTTATTATTGGCCTCTTTTACCGTTAATGATTATGTTATTTACAGCTTTCATAAATTTTTTTCCAAAAAAATTATTTTATATTATCTTTTTGCCTCTACTTTTTTGGAATATGTATATTGGAATAAGTTATATCAAAAATTTCAGTTTTGATGCAGCCTACAGATCTAAAAACAGCTGGTCATTTAACAAACTGGTTGCCGAAACTATATTTAAGGATGCGGAAAGTGATTTTGGGTATTTTATCTTTACTCCGGAAAGATGGGCATATCAACCTTGGTATGCTTTGGATTTTACACAAAAGCAATTTCCCCAAAGACAAGCGCACCCTTTTAGCAAACAAAAAATAACTTATTTAGTAATATACGATTCCCAGGCCGATTTTGAAGATCCTGTCAGTATGGGTTGGAGGATTACCGATCTTAAAATTACCACGGACCCGGCAAAAAAGATGAGAATAGATTTAGCAGAAATTCAAAAATATTATTTAACTGAGGAGCAAATAAAGTCTCCCGTAAATCCTTATTTGTTAAACTCAACATTTTTCAGATGAAAAAGTTTGAAAAAATAACTGAAAATTGGGTAAGTTCCAAATTGCCAAAAAGACCGAAGTATGCAAATAAAGGAACTTTCGGTAAAGTACTTGTAATTGCTGGCTCTAAAAATTATCCGGGTGCAGCATATTTATCTTGTGCCGCTGCATATAGAGTTGGAGCAGGATTGGTAACTTTAGCAACAACAAAAGATATAAAAATAATAGTTTCCCGAAAGCTTCCAGAAGTAACCTTTCTTTTACGAGAAGTTGAAAATAAACTTTTAGAGTATGATGTAGTTCTAATTGGTCCAGGTTTGGGAAAGGATGATAGAGCAAGAGAAGTAATGAAAGCTTTTTGTACCAATTATTCGAATAATCGATACAAAACTGTAATTGATGGTGATGGACTTAGCTTACTTGCCCAAATAGATAACTGGTGGATTAAACTAAGTGGAGAATTAGTGTTAACCCCCCATCCGGGAGAAATGTCCAGATTAACTGGATTATCAGTTGATGAAATCCAGGGAAGTAGGAACAAGGTAGCAACGCATTTTGCCAAAAAGTGGAGTAAGATAGTGATTTTAAAAGGAGCCAAAACTGTGATTGCGGCACCTTCTGGTGAAGTTAAAATTAGTCCTTTTGCCAACCCTCTTTTGGCAACAGCAGGCACCGGTGATGTTTTAGCAGGGGTAGTAGCCGGACTTTTGGCTCAGGGCCTAAAACCTTTTGAGGCTTCATGTATCGGAGTTTATATCCACGGACTGGCAGGTAAATTACTAAGGAAAAAAATTGGTGATTCAGGAGCGTTAGCCTCTGATCTGCTGCCCCTTTTACCTAAAACCATAAGAGATTTAAAATCTTAAGTTATTCCACATACCCAAACATGGAATCAGTTATATTGGTGTTAGGGATTTTACAACTTGTTTGAATAACTTCCTTGGCAGGAATATTAACAGGAGGGATAATGCCAATATGGCCAAATTTTTGTTTGACTTCTTCCAATGCTAACTCGTCAGGGATGACAATATTATAAACAGGAACGTTTAAAGAAGGATGAACCAAGTGTAGTTTTTTTAAATAAAGAAGATAGCGAAATCCCACATTTTCTCCCGGTGAAGTTATATAACTTATGCCAATACAGGGATAACCTTTTCTTTGGGCATCCTCACTAATAAACTCTACCACCTTCTTTTTTTCCAAATAACCTTTGTGGTAAAAATCCTGAGTGATAAGAAAGTTAACATTTTTTATAAGAAGTAAACTTAATAACAAAAAGACTGCTACTTTTCCCAACAGGCTGGATCTAAACAGCAGATAGAGAAGTAAGCTGATGATGGCAATAAATATTACGTGAATATTAATAAAATAATATTCGGAAATAGGCGAAGATGAAAGGAAAAAAAATAATATTACCCCAAAAATCCAGGCATATAAAGTGAAAACCTGTTTAAAAGAAATAAGGTCTGCTTTTGCTGCTGCTAATGCGGACAAAAGTATTATTAACACAAAGAAAAAATTGTTCGTAAAATTAAATGACTGAGGAGTAAAAAATAAAGCATTAATATTTTTTGTTATCATTTCCGTTACTAACTGAAGTTTATACAAACCCGTTGGGCCTTCCCGGTAAACAAAAAAATTATTCAAAAATGCTGATGTTTGTAAAAAATTATGTCTTAACTCAAAAATAATTAAAGGTAAGGAGACTATAAAGAGGGCAAGAATAAATTTTACAGTCTGTTTAAAAGAGGGAACTTTGCTGGATAGCATAAGGGCTACCGGTATGGCGGTTAAGGCAGGAATTATAGCGATGTGAACATGCCAAATAAGTCCAATTAAAACCCCCAAAATTGGAAGAACGGAAAAACTTCCTCTGCTTATCATTAAAATACTGTAAAAATACCAAATAGCCCAAAGGGAGGTAGTGATGGTCGGTACCACCCAGCGGTCGGAAGCCGCGGTTGCAAGAAGCACCGCGTATAAAAATGCCGCTATCAGGCCAACCTCTTTTCTAAAAAGTTTTGATAAAACAAAATAATAACTGAAGATAGCCAGAAGGCCGGTAAGTATTGCTAAAATAACTACTCCCACCGGTTCCATGCCTGTAATAAGAAAAAAAGGAACAAGTAAATAATAAAATAGAGGTCCAATAAAAATTCCCGGAGCGGAAGTAAGTTGACCGATTAAACGGAAGTGGCCGTTTACTAAAATATCTTTGACTATCCAGGAATATAAATCACCGTCATGGGCAAATTCAAACCTTTCTATTACCTGGAAAGAGCGAAAAAATAGACCTGTTAAAAGAATCAGTCCCAAAATTATGAGGTGGGGCCTTTTTTGAAAATAGGGAATCATCTGTTTAATTATATGCTAAACTATCAACTGAGATGATAGTCAAAGCAATCAAAACCAGGAAATTTTTACCGCCGAAAGATGACCTTTGGCAGTTACTCTCGGAAATTAAAGATTTAAAAGAAAATTCGGTATTGGCAATTACTTCAAAAGTGGTATCAATTGGGGAAGGCCGGTGTCTTGCTATTTCGAAATTTCCCGATAAAGATAAATTGGCTATAAAAGAAGCGGACAAATATTTACCAAGAGAAACCGCGCCTGACGGGCTGATAATGCACACCATCAAAAATAATATTCTGGTGGCATCCTCCGGGATTGACGAAAGTAACGGGGCAGGGTATTACATACTTTGGCCAAAAGACCCGCAAAAATCAGCCGGAAATATCTGGAAATTTTTAAGAGAAAAATTTAATATTAAAAATTTGGGGATAGTTATTACCGATTCAAGGTTAATTCCTTTAAGAAGAGGGGTGGTGGGGATAGCAATCGGGTATTTCGGCTTTAAACCTCTAAAAGATTATAGAGGAACACCTGATTTATTCGGGAGAGAATTTAAAATGGAGACTTCTAATTTACCTGACAGTCTGGCAACTGCTGCGGTGTTGGAAATGGGAGAAGGAGCTGAGGGTAAACCGATTGCCATAATTTCCGGTATACCTGATTTAAAATTTACTAGCCATAATGAGAGTCATATTCTAGATATCGATGAGCAAGAAGATATGTTTTATCCTTTTCTTTCTGCTGTCTCCTGGAAGAAAGGCGGCAGATGAACAAATCCATATTGTTTATTCTTCTTTTGGGAATTGTCTATAAACTAATTATGGTTTCCAACGGTAATTTTCTTTTTCATATAGACAGCGCCAGAGATTGGGTGGATGTAAGAGAAATGGTGGTTTTAAAAAAGCCGCGTTTGATTGGAGCGGGCACTGCTATAGAGGGAGTGTTTAATGGACCAGCCTGGTATTATATTTTGGCAATCCCATTTATTGTCAGCGGTGGAGACCCCTTTGCCCCGCTTGTTTTACAAATTATTTTTTGGGCAGTTGGCGGATATTTTTTATTAAAAATTGTTTCCGGTTGGAGCAAGTGGCTAACCTTTCCAATAGGTTTTCTTTGGATAGCCTCAAACTATATTGGTTTGTCTACGGTATATATTTTTAGTCCCAACCCTATTACCCTTTTAACCCCTCTTTTTATATATTTTCTCAGTCAATATCTAAAAACAAATAAAACAGTTTTTGCCATACTTACTTTTTTACTTGGAGGAATTTTTTTAAATTTGGAAATGAATTTTGCGGTTTTTATCCCGCTGATTATTTTTTTTAGTTTTGTAATTTTTAAAAAGGAACTGCCTCTTAAAAAAGCAAGCTTTTGGATAGGGTTATTATTTTACCTTCTTTATCTTTTACCTCAAGTTATTTTTGAGCTGAGACACGGGTTTTTAATCTCAAAGTCGCTGATGGCTCACCTGCAAAGGGAAGTTAAACCCTTTGATGTTAGTTACCGTCTTCAAGTTGTCACATCAAGTTTTTTTGATACTTTTGTACCAACTATCCTAAACAGGAAATTACTGGCTGTTTTAATTTCAGCCTTTTCCATACCTGTTTTTTTAAAATTTTTTAAAGATATTAAAAAAGACGCGGCGGTTGTAGTTTCTCTTTGTTACATTTTTGTTCCCTTTTTGGGTTTTTTGATTTTGCCGGTTACGGTTAACCCTTGGCATTTGGGCGGGCCTATGGCAGCTTCTGTTATCCTGGCGGGATTTACTTTAAAAAAACTTTGGGATTTTAATTGGGCTGGGAAAGTAATTTCACTTATTTTGGCAGTTTCTATTTTTAGCTTTTCCCTTTTTAATATTTTTAAGTTCTTTCTTTATGACAGGAATACCCCAAATATGAACCCGTCTGCTTATAAAAATGAAATTGCGGCTATAGATTATGTTTACAAATATGCCAAAGGACAAAATTTTAAAGTTTATGCTTATCTTCCTTCTGTTTATGATTATCCTTATCAATATTTAATTTGGTGGTACGGACTGAGAAACTTTGGCTATTTACCTTTGGATTATGCTTATGCTCCCAATAAGCCGCAGATTATTTCAAATAAACAGTATTTTTCCCAGACGCCGGAGTCTTCTAAAAAAAGAGAAAATTCTAACTTAGTTTTTCTGATAAAAGAACCGGATCGTAATGAAACCCGTTCGGGCTGGGAAGGTGGGTTTGTCAACTTGGAATTTATTAGTAAACAAATGGTTGGTCCAATCGAAGTGGAATTGAAAAGAGAAAAATAGAGAATAATTAATCTATAGTAATCCGACGTTCGTTTACGGCCATAGTTTCAAACTTAATCCAAGTTGTATTTTTTGGCAAAAAGTCTTTTATTTTCTCCGCCCACTCAATTAAGATTAAATGGTTTGAACTATTTAATAAATCCCGCAAACCTAATTGTTTGACATCTGCCTTCTTTTCCAGACGGTACAGATCAATGTGATAAAGGGTTTTATCTGTGGCGGGTATCTGATGCTGCCTAATTAAAACAAAGGTGGGGGAGATAATTTTTTCTTTAATCCCCAGGCCTTTGGCAAACCCCTGGGTAAAAGTAGTCTTACCCGCACCCAAATCCCCGGTTAGGGCCAAAACACCGCTTTTAATGTTTTGGGCTAAGTTTTGGGCAATTTTTTTTGTTTGATTATCCGAGTGACTGAGATATTGCTTCATTTGTTTTTCCAATAAATATACCCCAGTGAGGTAAATCCGGCCAGCATAATCAACAGCCCTCCCCAAACAAAAGGATTTGTTGAGGAAGTAGTAGGTGACGGGGTAGGGGATGAGGTTATTGTCACACCTGCTACGGAGGCGGTTTTAACAGTTGGCAGGAGAGCGGGGGTGGGGGATTTTAAAGCAGGTTTTGTGTTAGGTTTAATGGTTGGGGAGGTTAAAGGAGTAGCACTTGCCTTTGGAGTTGGAGTAGGAGAAAGAGGGGGTGTGGCGGTAGAATCCGTTATGATTATAGTGACTTCACTGCTGGAAACTGTTGAGCCTCCCGAGGTAATTCTGACTACTTTAAAAGTATAACTACCGGCGCCTTTATAATCCGTATCGGAAATATCCGGTTTTACTTCCAGACTTCCGGACCAATTGCCGGAGGAATCAGTAGTTATTTTATTCTGGTTATTATCATCATCATGATACCCTACCCACCCCCCATCTTTTTTGGTCAGTCCCAAATATCTGGTGCCGTCGGATTTTTTAAAAGCCCCCTTTAGATAATAATCGGTACCGGCACTTCCGGGTATTGATAAATTTATATTAACAGTGAAAGATTGACCGGAGTCTATTTGTGAGGGGGTATCGCTAATGGTAAATTGCGAAGATGAAGAAGAAGATGGAGTGGGAGAGGGAGTGGATGAGGGTGTGGGAGTAGGAGTGGGTTCAGCGGTAGCCGTAAAATTTATTCCAGATGCAGATTTAAAACTGGTCCCACTCCCGCAAGTACCATCTGTTTTTTTTAAACAAGCACTGGAATAAAGTATTTTTTGTCCGGTAGCAACACCGGATTTTACACGGCATTGTATTGAAAAAGTTATTGAACTATCTGATATAGTAACTGTGGGCATATCAACCCACGCACCAGTAGAACCAGTATCAGAAAGCCATGTATTAGTAGTTGAATTATATGTTTGCCCTTCGGCTAAACTTGTGGATGATTCTCCCAATCTACATTTTACAAAGTAAGTTTCACCTGACTGGACATTTGTTAAGGCCGTATTAAAGGAGAAAGTTTGATTGATCTGAATTTCAGATGGAGTGTCGTTAGGGGTTGATATAGTAGTAGCAAAAACAGGCTTTACCCAAAAAAGGGTAAGAAAAGTAGCGAGCATTAGTAGTTTTATTCTCACTATCTTAATAGTAAATCAAATATTAAGGAATATGCCAATACAAAGTAACGTAGCCATTTTGATGGTCGATTACTACTCCTTTACCTACTGTGCCTGTTAAATAGCAAGCGCTGGAGTCAGAAAATTGGTAGGCCACTCCATCTGCGGTAGCTCTAATAGGTGCTCCAGCGTATTCAACTATATCGAGCCCTGCATGTGTTCCTAAGAAATAAACCTCCCCGAACCTGGTGGAGATATCTCCTGGTCTACATGAGCTGCCACACTCTCCTCCATGATAACTGGAGATAGGTTTTTCAAAAAATCCTTTATCGATCAATGGTTTTGGGTCGATCTTATTCTCTCTGCCTACCACGGTATTATTTTCCACTTTTGCACCGGTCATTACTTCAAAATGAAGATGAGGCCCGGTTGAACACCCTGAATTGCCTACTGCTGCAATAGTTTCTCCTCTTTTAACAGAGCCTATTTTGACGCCAGCTCCGCCTAAGGCCCTTCTAATAGAATCTGTATCTGCCCGCAGTTGAGCTATTAAGCTTTGATACTTTGCTTCATCATTTTGAGTAACCTTAAGGAGCTCATCCTTAGCTTTCCTCTGTTCCGCCAGTTGGTTTTTATAAGTTTCCAAATCTTTTTGCAGTTTTTCCGCCTCAGTTTGTCTGACTTCCTTATCCTGTTTTTGGTCATTGTAAGCCAGTTTAGTGGCCTGCAGTTCATACAGCTTTTTTTTGTCATAAGCCTGGGCAACCTGGATATATTTTAATCTTTCCAAAAGATCAGCCACTCCGTGAGAAGAAAAAATTAAATCTAAAGTAGAAATAGTGTTGCCGTATTTGTAAGTTTGGACAATTCTTTTAAGCAAAATTTCGGACAAGTTATCTAAGGTTAGAGAAATTCTGTCAATCCGGATGGAAAGTTCGGAAATCTCTCTTTTTAATTTTTCTATTTTTAAATTAGTTTCTTCTATTTTTAAGGTAGTTACTTTGGCTTGACCGTCAATCAAATTAAGTTGTGATTTTAAAGTTTTTTCCTGATTTTTTGCTTCATTTAAACTACTCTCCAGTTTTTGAATTTCTGCTTCTTTTTCAGCAACTTGTTTGGTTAAATCATCAACAGACTGGGCAAAGCCGGAAGGGACGGTGAAAGGGTTAGGATATAAAAGTAAAAAGCTAAGAAAGGTAAAGACTAACAGAAATAGTAATAACTTTTTCATCAGTGTTCATTAGATCTTTAAATATCTTCTGACTGCCCCGATAGAGCCAAGCGAGCCGATAACTATGGCAATTGATGTAACTATTGCCAAGAGACTGAGCATAAATACAGGGTTTACCGGCAGTAAACTTAACTCACCCAAATATCCTTGCAAAAAAGGAGTGAAATACCAAAGCAAACCGTAACTGATAGTCCAGGCCAGGATGGCCCCGGCTACACCATAAAAGATTCCTTCCAAAATAAAAGGATTTCTGATAAAAGAAGGGGATGCTCCTACCAGTCTCATGATTTCAATTTCACTTCTTCTTAGTCTGATTTTAAACCCGATAATCATGATAATGACCAGTGTGGCAAAAATCATTAAAAATCCTACCACCGCAACTCCCACAATTCTTACCAAAGCAGTAAAAGCCACCAGGTTTTTAATAACGTCTTTGGGAATAAAGACCTGTTCAACCACCGGCTCTTTGGATAAAAGGTCTGCAATTGTCGCCAAGCTTTCCGGGGATTGGGTAGAAATTTCCAAAGAGGCAGGTAACATATTCTCACTGACCAGTTCTACTAAGATTGGTTCGGCCTGATTGTCCGTTTGGTATTTTTTTAAAGCATCTTTTTTGGAGACGAACTTGGTAGCTACGACCCTTGAATCTTGCTTCAAGGCATTTTCAATAGCAGCTACATCTTCTTCTGTGGTACCGTCTTTGAAAAAGGCAATAGCTTGGGGTCTGCTTTCAAAATAATTTAATGCCCTTTGAGAACCAGCTGCCACCAGCAAAAAAATAAGCAGGGCAAAGAAGGTTAAAAACATTATCATGGAAGCAGCAAAAGCCTGAATAGGAGTTCTTCTGATATTTCTCTTGGCATATTCCAGGCTCCTACTCATATTTGCCTTCCTTAGTATCTTTTGTTATCTTACCGCTTTTTAAAACCACCACTCTTCTTTTTAAGGTATTAACTATTTCCTGGTTGTGGGTGGCCATGAGGATGGTAGTTCCCCAGGAGTTAATTTCATTTAAAAGTTGTACTACTCCCCAGGCTGTTTTAGGATCCAAATCTCCGGTTGGTTCATCTGCCAAAAGCACGTCGGGTTTGCCAGCAGCAGCTCTGGCAATGGCGGTCCTTTGAGCTTCGCCTCCGGACAGTTGCCTGGGAAAAAGATTTCTTTTATCCCAAATTTCCACCAGCTTTAAAATATGCTCAACGGTTTTTGTAATTTCTTCATCCTTTTTGCCTAAAACTTCCAAAGCCAAAGCCACCTGTTCAAAAACAGTCCGGTCATCCAGCAGCTTAAAATCCTGGAAAACCACCCCCACCTTCCTTCTTAAACCGGGAATATCCTTATCCTTCAATCTAATAATATCCTTTTCTCCGATCAAAACTTTGCCGGAAGTAGGTAATACCTCCCGGGTTAAGATTCTGAGTAAGGTGGATTTGCCGGCACCTGAAGGACCGACAATAAATACAAACTCTCCCTGTTTGACTTCCAGGGAAATATTTTCCAAGGCCAAGATAGAACCAAATTTTTTAGTGACGGAGTCGAAAAGAATCATGAGCCATTTATTTTATCTAATTTCCTCAACTTTACCTACATCCATCAGCCAGCCTTCTTTTAAAGCTTTTTGGGTTTCACCGAAAACCTTAACTTTTTTACCTTCATATTGAGATAAATCGACTACAGATGAAGTTAGAGCTACCGGCACCGCACCCTGGCGCTGCAACAGGTGGGTTCCCTCATTATATGATTCCGGGTCGGACGGTTCGGGTTTTACTTTGATGACTCCTTCCGCAAAATCTCTAAAGGTACGGGTGTCAGACTGGGCATTTTTGGCAGGAATACCAAGTCCGCTGGTTGCCAACCCGCCGCTTTTGTTGGCAAGAATATAACCGGTAAGTGTCCCTAAAACTACGGAAACAATTACTACCGTTAAAAGAAGTTTCTTAGGGTTATCAGGAGTGATAAAACGTTTGACAAGTTGACTGGAAGAAAAAGTTGGATTATCTTCCGTGATGGCTTTAGTATCCATGGGCCTACTAATATTAACAATAAAATGAGTAATTTGTCTACCCCGAAGATAAACTTTTTAACTCCGCCTCAATAAATTCTGCTAAATCTCCATTCAAAACAGCATCGGTATTAGAAGTTTCTACATTAGTCCTTAAATCCTTGACCATATGGTAAGGGTGCAAAACATAAGACCTGATTTGTGTTCCCCAGGAAGCCTGAGTGACTCCCTCCTTCAATTCCTGTTTTAGTTTTTCACCCTGAGCTTGTCTGAGAGCCCAGATTTTTGCCCTGAGTAATTTTAGGGCATTTTCCCTGTTTTGCAGTTGTGACCTTTCCGTTTGACAGGTAACTGTTATCCCGGTGGGTAGATGCTTCAGCCTGACTGCTGTAGAGACTTTATTAACATTTTGTCCTCCTGCCCCTCCTGACCTGAAGGCTTCAAATTCAATGTCTGCCTCACCTAATTCAACTTCAGCCGGATTAATGACAGGTAAAACCTCAACTAAAGCAAAAGAGGTTTGGCGTAAATTATCTGCATTAAAAGGGGATTGTCTTACCAGTCTGTGTGTTCCTCTTTCACCTTTTAAATACCCAAAAGCATACGGCTCGTGAATAATCATAGAGACTGTTTTTATGCCTGCTTCCTCGCCTGGATTCTCATCGGTTATTTCATATTTCCACCCTTGGCGATCAAAATATCTTTGATACATTCGGACTAACATTTGAGCCCAATCCATGGCCTCTACTCCTCCGGCTCCCGAGTGAACAGATAAAATTGCTTCAGATTCATCATGAGGATTAGATAAAAACAGTTTAAGCTCCAGCTGGTCTAAAATTTTTTCTAATTCTTTTACTTCCTTTTTGAGGTCTTCCTTCATTGCCGGTTCTGCAGTCATTTCCAGCGCATCCTTAATTCTTGATTCCAGATTCTCTATTCTTTCCAATGTCTTTTGTTTTTCTGAAAGCTGTTTGCTGATAGCGCTAGACTGACTAGGATCATTCCAAAAACCTTCTTTCATAGTTTGAGTTTCAAGCTCCCTGATTTCCCCGCGCAATTTATCCTGGTCTATTGACCGGGATACTTTTTCAAACCTGTCTTTTAAGCTGTATAACTTATTTTGTATTTCTTCCATGCGGAAATTATATCCTACTTGACACAACATATACAAGTTATATACAATCATTGTACTTGTACTGAGGAATCGAAGTATGCAAACACAAACTTTTAATATAGCCTTACCAAAAGATTTAGTTAAGAGGGTAGATCAGGTAGCTAAGAATGAATACCGCAATAGAAGCGAATTTATTAGAGAAGCATTGCGTGTTTACTTGGCCAGGATGGAGAAGTGGGATCAGATTTTAAAGATGGGTAAAAAGTATGGTAAAAAATTAGGTATCAAAAGCGAAGAAGATGTGAACAAAATTGTTAGTGAATACAGACACGGTAAATAAACACAGTTAGTCCATGAATAGTCTCCGCATAGTGCTGGACTCCAATGTTCTAATCTCAGCATATGTATTTGGAGGTAAACCAGAAAACGTTTTTAAACTAATTGTTTCAGAAAAAATTCACGGTATTACATCTGCAGTTTTAATAAGTGAATTTTTAGATATTTTGAGGAAGAAGTTTGGTGTTTCACAAGCTGAAATATTAGAAATAGAGGAAGAGATAAAGAATACTTTTGAATTGGTTTATCCCAGTAGAACAATTAACGTATCAAGAGATCCAGATGATAATAGGGTGATAGAAGCAGCGGTAGAGGGAAACTGTGATTATATTATTACCGGGGATAAGGATTTATTGGATTTAAAAAAATTTAAAAATATCAAAATCCTAACTGCGGAACAGTTTCTGCAAATCCATTCCATTAAAAATCCCTATCAGAAAAATTAACCAACGCCTATGGGAGAAATTTTAGTCTTTGGGATTCTTGCTATTTTTCTTCATTGCGTTTTTCGCACCAAATAAATCAAAAAGAATTTACGGAATTAAAAGCGATAGTGATGAGTATTTTTGAAAATTATTCTGATAGCTTATCATCACAAGAGGTTCAGCGAAGAGTTAATTTGCTGTACGGATTGAATTTAAATAGGCCTCGATTCACTCAAATCCTGTATAGATTGAGAGATGAAGGTTTGATTAAAGTACTAAATAAAGGTACGAGTAATCACTGGTGTTTAGTAAAGGACAATTGATTCTGTCTGGAATGGGGGAGAATTTTACTGCAAAATGTGAAATACATTCCCTGCATACCATAGTAGAAATATGTTAAAATACATCTATGAAAAAATCCTCTAAACAAACTATGATTCAAATTATGGGAAATCCTAAGTATAAGGGGAAACATATAATAGTGATTAAGAATCAAGTATATACTGCTAGGACCGGCGAATCTGCTAACAAACTTTTAGATCGTTTAGAACAGAAATTTCCCAATGATACACCCGCAATTACTTATATCCCCAAAGCCGATACGCTGATATTATGGCTTTAACTTTTCAGTTTGAGAAATCTAATTCTCCCATATTAGGCACAATTTATAGACCTGTTGCAAGAGTATTTTTTTATTCCAAGAGCAAAAAACGTTGGTATGAAACTTGGATGATAGTTGATAGTGGTGCAGACTATACCCTTTTGCCTAGATATTTCTCTTATCGACTGGGTATAGATTTAAAAAAAGACTGTCAGGTTTTTAAAACAGCTGGAATTGGCGGTGAAGAGAAAGTTCATTTTTTAAGAAGAATTAAAGCTAAATTAGGAATATGGGAAAGAGAAATTCCAGTTGGATTTTTGGATAGAGATAATGTTCCACCGCTTTTAGGAAGGCATTTATTTTTGGAAACATTCGAAGTGTATTTTTCACCTACTCATTATGTAACTTTTGAAGCAAAATGAGGCTAAATAGGGTATAATGAGCCTAGTGCATGAGGAGTAGGAAGGGGAGATATTTAAATGAGTAAAATTCATTTTATTATGACCGGGGGGACAAGTGATTCTGTCTGGAATATTAAGATATGAGAACTTATGCTTTTATTGACGCTTCTAATCTTTTCTATGGTGGTGAGAAAAGTTTGGGTTGGAAGATAGATTACTCAAAGCTGATAAAATATCTAAAAGAAAAATATGAGGTGTCTGATGCTTATTATTTTGCTGGGGTAGAGACCCATGGCTATAAATATGATTATTTGAAAAACGAGACAGTTCCTTTGAGTAAGCTAAGAAACCGTTTGGAGGGTTACATCAGTAAAGAAGGTAAAAAACTTGATGAAGCCAAACTTATTTTGCTGTCCCGTCACCTTTCAAGGATAAAATTTTATTTAAAGCTTAACCAATTTGGGTATAAATTATTCTTAAAACCTATTAAAACTTACTACAAACCTGATGGCAGCACTGAGCGAAAAGCAAATTGTGATGTAGAAATGGCTTTTTATCTCATGAAGGAGAAAGATAATTATGATAAGGTTTTGATTCTCTCGGGTGATGGGGATTTTTTGCCATTACTGAAATATCTTAGGAAAAATAAAAAAGAAGTAATAATTTTGGCAAGAGGGCCAAGAACTGCAAGAGAAATACGTCAGTTTGCAGGAAATAATTTTAAAGATTTTGAATATTTAAGGAATATTTTAAAAATGGAGGATAAAAAAGACATAAAAAAGGGAAGACTCATATAGAATCTTCCCCATGTTTAGTAAACATATACTACCATAAAGATATTTAAAATGCAAAATAATAATCTAAAAATTCACATTATTATGACCGGGAGGACAATTGATTCGGTCTGGAATGGGGCGCAGGATACTGTGGTGGTGTCTGAACATTCCATTTTACCGGAGTATTTTTCCGAAATTTCCCGGAATTTAAAATTTTATGAAGAAATTAATTTTAGCGAAGTCTGCATGAAAGATTCCCGGGCTATAACAGATGAAGACAGGAAAAATGTTTTAAAGGTAATTGAGCAGTCACAGGCAGATAAAATAATTATTACCCACGGGACATATACTATGCCGGATACGGCCAGGTTTTTAAAAGAAAACTTAAAAAGAAGAGATCAGGTGATTGTTTTAACAGGCTCTATGGTTCCTATTAAGGGATTTGATTTTTCCGATGGGCCGTTTAATTTAGGTTATGCTTTTGCCCAGGTGCAAAAATTGCCTGCCGGGGTGTATGTCTGCATGAATGCCCGCAGTTTTACCCCTGATGAGGTGGCTAAAAATATTGAGGAAGGCAAATTCTATTCTGTCTTCAGGGAAGAGCAATGATTCTTCATATCAATACCAAAGACCAAAGAGGGGTTATTGTCAGTTTGAGAGAGGATAATAGAGTTATAAAGAGTTTGAGTAAAGAGAATAAATATGGCTCACAGGTTCTCCTGCCGCTGATTAAAAAATTGGTTGATGTAAATTCGCTGGATGCCATTGAAGTAGAAACCGGCCCGGGTTCCTTTACAGGGCTAAGAGTTGGAGTGTCTGTGGCTAATGCTTTGGGGTTTGTTTTAGGAATTCCTGTTAACGGGAAGAAGGCAGAAACAGATTTGGTATACTAATAGAGTGACTTGGCAAAAAATACATCATTGGTTTATTCCACACAAAGATACCCATCAAAAAGCCAAATTAATTTCCTGGGAAGGGTTACTTATTTATGTTCTGCTTTTTATTTTACTTCAGGTAGGATTTTCCATTGTCAGTTACACCAAACCCGGAATTTTAGGAATCAGTTCCAATATTGACCAAAAGAAGCTGATTAATCTTACCAATATAGAAAGAGCAAAAAAAGGTTTACCTGTTTTGGTAGAAAATGAGGCTTTGGATAAAGCTGCTCAACTTAAGGCGGAGAATATGTTTGCGGAAAATTATTGGGCCCACTTTGCCCCCAGTGGTAAAACTCCCTGGGATTTTATCTTGGGGGCCGGTTACAGATTTACTTTTGCCGGAGAAAATTTAGCCAAAAATTTTTATTCTTCCGATGAGGTGGTGACTGCCTGGATGAATTCACCAACTCACCGGGATAATTTGTTAAATTCAAACTATAAAGATATTGGTATAGCAGTGGCAGAGGGAGTGTTAAACGGCCAGCAAACTACTCTGGTGGTGCAGGAATTTGGTACCACTGCCATACTGGCGGGAAAACCGGCTGTTAATGTCCAGGGTAAACAATTATCAGTTTCCACCCGGGATTTAAATACTAAACCGGAACTGGCTTTGGCAGAAACAACCAAACTCAGTAATGCTTTAATTGATCCCTATATCTTTACCAAATACGCCGGAGTTTCATTAATCGGGTTTATGGGGCTGCTCTTAGGTTTGGACCTTTTAATTTTATATAGAAGGGGAGTATTTAGAATTAGCTCCAATCATATTGCCCATCTGTCCATTTTATCTATTGCTGCTGCCAGCTTGTTACTCAGCAGTCCGGGAAGCATTTTATGATTGAACCCGTATATATACTGGTAATTGCCTGTTTAATATATCTTGTTTGGGCCTTAATTTATCATAAGAAAGACAAAAGTTTGACTTTAGAAATTCTGGTAGAATACTTCTTAGTAGTTATTTTGGTACTGGTCTTACTTTTCGGTGTTATTTTTTAATATAATGGTAGAATCGTCCAAAAAATGAAGGCAATTATACCAACCGGTGGAAGGGGAACCAGAATGCGCCCCTTAACTTTTTCCACCAACAAACATTTCATTCCTGTTGCCAACAAACCTTTAATTTTTTATCCCATTGAAACAGTGGCTCGTGCCGGCATCAAAGATATTGCCATCACCTATAATCCCCAGGGTTTGGAGGAGGTAAAAAATATGCTGGGTGACGGTTCAAGATGGGGAGTATACTTTGAGTATGTCTTGCAGGAGAAACCAATCGGGCTTGCTAACATTGTCCAAGTTTGCGAGCAGTTTTTAAACGGATCTCCCTTTGTTTTTCACCTCGGGGATAATATTTTTGCAGATGGAATTGAAAAGGTTGTAAATTATTTTATGGATAAAAAGCCAAATGCGATGGTGACCATGGTTCACCACCGGGAAAACAAAAGATTGGGGGTGCCGTTTTTTGACAAAGAAGGAAGACTGCTTCAATATGTAGAAAAGCCGGAAAATCCCCCTCATGATTTTGCCATTCCCGGTTTATATTTTGCCGACAGCAACTTTTTTAAGTGTTTCAAAGGAGAAAATGCAATCAAGCCTTCCGGACGCGGCGAGTATGAAATTCCCACTGCTTTTCAGTGGTTAATTGACCACAAATATAGGGTAGATGTAGTGGAATATAAAGGTACCTGGCTGGATCCGGGTAAGTTTGATGATTGGATTGAGGCTAATGCGTATTTACTAAAAAATAAGCTGGTAAGTAAGCTGGAGTCTGAGATAAGCCGGGATAGTAAAATAGCAGGAGAGGTTTCCATTGGCAGGAGATGCACCATAGTAAATTCCAAAATCCTGGGGCCAACTGTTATAGGAGATAATGTGGTAATTACCGATTCAGAGGTAGGTTCTCTTACCTCTGTAGCTGATAATTGTGAGATAGTAGGCAGTACGGTTAAAAATAGTGTTTTAATGAGCGGGGTAAAAATTTTGGATGTTAAAATTCATCCGGTGGATAACAGTTTGATTGGAACGGACAGTGAGGTAACTTCCAAAAACGGCAGGGGAGCTACCACCTCACTTTTTGTGGGAGAAAAGTGTAAAATACAGATTTGATGGAAGAGCAGAAAGTATGAAATTACTGGTAACTGGAGGGGCCGGTTTTATTGGTTCTAATTTTATCCGCTATTGGCTGGAACACCATTCTGATGATCAAGTGGTTAATTTAGATGCATTGACATATGCCGGGCACTTAGAATCTCTTAAAGATGTAGAAGGAGATTCAAGATATAGATTTATAAAAGGGGATATCACAGACCCTGAAGTTGTTAAACAGGCAATGCAGGAGGTGGATGTGGTGGTTCACTTTGCTGCTGAGTCGCATGTGGACAGATCAGTAGTAGATCCGCTAGTTTTTGTCAAAACCAATGTTTTAGGCACTGCAGTTTTACTTGATGCCGCGCTGGATACCAAGGTGAAAAGATTTCATCATGTTTCCACAGATGAAGTATATGGTGATTTGAAATCGGATGAACCGCCTTTTGCTCCCAACACCCCGTATGATCCACGTACACCTTATTCTGCTTCCAAGGCAGGTTCTGATCATTTGGTGAGAGCTTACTTTAAAACCTATGGTTTGCCGGTCACCATTAGTAATTGTGCCAATAATTACGGCCCATACCAGGACCCTGAAAAATTAATCCCCAGATTTATGACCAATCTTTTAGAAGGTAAAAAGGTTCCCCTGATGGGAAGAGGAGAAAATATCAGAGAATGGCTTCATGTTGTGGATCATGCCTGCGCAATAGATACAGTTTTGGCAAAAGGGCAAGCAGGCGAGACTTATTTAGTTCAAGGAGAAGAACGGCTAAATATAGAAGTTACCAGAGCTATTTTAAACCACTTGGGAATGGATGAGTCTATGATTGAGTACGTGCCGCACAGACTAGGGCATGACTTTCGTTACGCCAATGATGGCAGTAAGGTTAGGCAGCTTGGCTGGGAGCCTAAACATAAGTTTGATGAATGGTTGGAAAAAACAGTGGAGTGGTATAAAGCAAATGAATGGTGGTGGAAACCCTTAAAACAGGGAAGACCTAATATAGACAGGAGTGCTCAAAAACAATATGGATCATAAATATGTGAAGAAAACTTCCATCCCGGGGCTTTTGATTTTGGAAAGGCCTGTTTTTGAAGACAGCAGGGGATTTTTCAGAGAATTGTTTCGCAAAGATGAGCTGGAAGCTTTAGCGGGGATAAAATTTGACGGTGTACAACTGAACCACTCTTACTCAAAACCGGGAGTAATCAGAGGAATTCACGCCGAAGGTTGGAATAAGGTTATTTATCCGGTGAACGGAGAGGTTTTTCTGGCTATAATTGATATCAGGTCCAATTCCCCTACTTTTGCCAAAGTGGAAACCTTTAGTGTAAATGATGAAAATAGAATTGGACTGTTTATCCCCAAGGGACTGGCTAACTCACTTTGTGTCACCGGTGAGAAAACCGTGGATTATATATATTTGGTTGATGCTTACTATGACGGAACCGACACCAGAGCCATTGCTTTTGATGATCCAGATTTGGCAATTAACTGGCCGGTTAAAAATCCGGTTATTTCCGAAAGAGATAAAAATAATCCCAAATTAAGGCAGTTGTTTCCTGAAAAATTCAAATGAATAAAAAAAAGGTCTTACTTTTTGGTGGCAGCGGGCTGGTGGGTTCAAAATTTATTGAGCTTTACAGTCAAGATTTTGATATTAAATCTCCCCCGGCTTCCGAGGTAGATATTTTAAATAAAGGCTATCTGCTTGAGGCAGTCAAAAGTTTTAACCCTGAGGCAGTAATCAACTTTGCTGCATACACCGATGTACAAAAAGCAGAAGAGGAAAAAGATCATGAGGAGGGAATAGTTTTTCGAATAAATGCAACTGGTGCCAAAAATGTTTCAGAGGTTTGTAAAGAGGAAAATAAATATTTAATCCATATTTCCACAGAATATGTATTTGACGGTACCAAGGAGGAAAGTCCCTATACCGAAGAGGATAAACCAAACCCCATTAACTGGTATGGGCAAACCAAACTTTTTGGGGAACAGTTTGTTTTGGAAATCGGGGGTAATTGTCTGGTGGTGCGGATATCCATGCCTTATTCTGCCAGATATGAGAAAAAAAATGATGTGGCCAGATTTTTTTTGCAGCAACTTAAATTAAAAAACCAGATTAAAGCAATAGAAGATCAAAGAATTACCCCTACCTTGGTCAATGATATTGCCCGTGCTTTAAGCAACTTTTTGGAAAAACGCCCGGGAGGGATTTATCATGTCAGCAGTACGGATTCTGTTTCCCCTTTAGAGCTGGTAAAAACTATTGCCGAAACATTTCAACTGGATTATTCTTTAACAGGTTCTACAACTTTGGATGAATATAATGAAATCAAAAAAGCCAAGCTGCTAAAATATTCCTGGCTTAATCCAACTAAGTTTGAGAGGGAGTTTGGAGACCAAATTTTGCATACGGTTGAAGAAGGCCTAATAATTTTTAAACAGGAGTTGACTCAAGGGTAATAACTTCGCTATAGTAAGACAAAATATGGCAAAAAAAGCATTTATCACCGGGATTTCAGGTCAGGATGGTTCATATTTAACAGAATTACTCTTGAAAAAAAATTACGAAGTGGCAGGTTTAGTTCGCCGGACAGCTGCCAATGACCCCAACAATATTGAACACCTCAAATCGGAAATTAAAATTTACCACGGAGATCTCTCTTCCCCGGAATCCATTGCCCTGGCCCTTTATGACTTTAAACCGGATGAAATATACAATTTGGCTGCCCAATCTTCGCCTCTGGCTTCTTTTTTTGATCCGATCGGAACTATGATGATTACCGGCATAGGGGCAGTGCAGGTGTTTGAAAGAGCCAGGCAGGTTGTGCCAAATGCCAAGATTTACCAAGCTTCCACATCGGAAATGTATGGTGCTCCCAAACAGGTTCCTCAGGATGAGGACACTCCGCTTATCCCGGCCAATCCTTATGCTGCAGCCAAGGTTTATGCCCATTGGATGGGGAATATTGCCAGACAGGATAAAAAAGCACCGCAGTTTATCAGTTGCGGAATTCTTTTTAACCATGAAAGTCCAAGACGCGGGATGAATTTTATTACCAGAAAAATTTCGGTGGCAGTGGCAGTAATTAAAAATAATAAAAGGGAGGGTACTCCATTAAATGAGTTTGGTGAGCCGATTGTGCAAGAGGGTAAATTAAAATTAGGAGACTTGAATGCCAAAAGAGATTGGGGGTATGCTCCCGATTATGTGGAGGCCATGTGGTTAATGTTGCAACAAGAAAAGGCGGATAATTTTGTCATTGCTACCGGTGAGATACATACAGTCGAAGATTTTGCTAAAGAGGCCTTTTCGGTAGTGGGACTTGACTGGAAAGACTATGTAGTAAGTGACCTTTCCTTCATTCCACCTGTCCATACAGGGCCGCTACAAGGTGACTATGCCAAGGCCAAAAGGATTTTAAACTGGGAGCCGAAGACCAAATTTAAAGAGTTGGTTAAAATCATGGTGCATTCGGATCTGGCTAAATTCTCCTAATGAAACGGGTTTCTGTTGTTTTACCTACATATAACGAAAGAGCTAATCTTGAAAAAACTGTAGACAGAGTTTTAAAGCAGCAAAAAAAACTTCCCGATTGGGAAATTCATCTGGTTATAGCCGATGATATCCGCTCTACAGACGGTACCCGGGAGTTAGCCGGGAAATTGGCAAGTAAAAACAAAAGAATCCATTTTATTAAAGTTGACCCAGGCCTGGGAGTAGGTTTAATAATGGGGCACAAATATGCTTTGGAAAAAATTCACCCGGATATTTTGGCCCAACTGGACGCTGATGGCCAGGTGATTGAAGATGTCTTAGTGAGGTTGGTTGAAACGATAGATCAGGGTTACACTTTAGCCATTGGTTCCAGATTTGTTGAGGGAGGTAAAAACCAGCTGTCTTTTTTAAGAAGAATTTTTACCTACGGAGCTTCCCTCTTTTTTAGATTAACTGTAGGACCTTGGGATATCAAAGAGGTAACAAATTCCGCCAGAGCTTTTACTCCGGCCCTCTTTAAAAAAATCAATTTAGCCAGACTTCCCTGGAGAGAAAAAACTTTTATTGTCCAGCCGGCTTTTTTGCATGAGGCTATTTTGGTCGGAGCCAAATATAAAGAAGTCCCTCTGATATTTAAAAACAGGTTGGAGGGTTATTCCAAAAATAAAGTTTTTAATTATACATATGATGTAATTGCCTATTGTTTAGACGTCAGATTAAAAAACTGGGGAATAGATTTTCCGCTATATAAGTTAAGCAGAAGAGCTAAAACACCTGTTAAGTTTGGCCTGGTAGGATTTGTGGGGACTTTAGTTGACTTTTTCTTTTATAAATTATTTATTAATCTGTTTGGACTGCCTCCTGCTACCAGTAAAGGTTTCTCAACAGAGATAGCCATAATAAATAATTTTTTTCTTAATAACTTCTGGACTTTTAAATATAGAAAAACTAAAACCAACTTTTGGCAAAAACTGAGTATTTTCAACCTGGTCAGTTTAGGAGGTTTAGTTATAGGAGTATTAATTGTTAAGCTGCTTCATTCAACTTATGGTGACGGGTTTATCACTGTTTTGGGAAGGCCGATTGCTTACAATAACTTTTACTTTTTCGCTACCATCCCGCCGGTGATGCTTTGGAATTTTACGGTTAACCACTTTGTTACCTGGAAGCATCAGGAAGATTAATTAAAAATTTGGAGATTTGGGATGGGTGCGGTATTGGCCAAAATAAAATTTTGGGCATACAAGTAAATAACCAAAAGAATAATCGGCAGGATGATTTTAAATTCTTTACTTGTTAAAACTTTTTCAAAAGCAATCAGGACAAAAGGAGTAACTGGTAGAATATACCTTGAGATATCCCTGTGAGCTATTAAGGTTGAGGCAATAAAGTATATTAAAACAAAATAGGCCATGGGATAAAGGCCCCTTTTAAAAAGTGAGACTGCTCCCAAAAATCCCAAAATAAAAATATAGATTAAATCTTCCAGCCAAATATCTCCTACCCAAAATTGGTTTTTATTAAAAACCCCAAATGGGGGGAAATTCAAGTGGATATTGTCACCGCTTTGGAAATAGGCAAAAAAATTTCCGTAAGTTAAGGCATACCAGTAAAAAATTAACAAAAGTCCGGCCGGTATCAAAAGCAGCGGAGTGTTTAGACCAATTATTCGAATAATCGAAACAAAGCGCATTCTTGTTTTTAGAATTTTCCAGACTAGGTACAAAGATAAGGCTATAAAAAGAAGAATCCCCGGAGGTCTTGTTAATTGAGCAAATAGTCCGAAGACTCCGGTCAGAAGAATAAATTGAAATTTTTGCTCTGTCTCATATTTCATAAAAAAGTAGACAGACAAAATAATCAATAAAATAAATAAGGGTTCGGAAGAACCAACAGAGTGAACGATCACCCAGCGGGCGGGCAGTATTAAAAAGAGGATAGAAAGAAAAAGCGGGTGAGTGCTTAAATTGAAATCTTTAACCAGTTTATAAAAGATGCAGGCTGCCAGGATGGTGGAAAACAAAGATACAAACAGCATTGACTTAAGATACCCCAAAAGCGGAGCAAAGACATTTATTAAGAGGGAATAGCCGGGAAAGTGTGAAGCAAAATAGCCGGCCGGAAGTGACAGAGGTAAGGAAGCAATTAAACCCGGTTGATAATATGTTTTGGCAATGACTATATACTCTAAACCGTCAAAATTTCTGTAAATGGTGTTAAATCCGTTTTGGAATGATAGCCCCCAGAAATTCGGTGCAGCCAAAAGGTGAGGTAACCAGATAATAAAAGTAAGAAATACTGTCAAAGTAATAAGAAGAACAAAGTCATTCATCTTTTTCATAGTTAAATCATAGCAGATTGGGATAAAATTATGCTACACTCAGGAGTATGAATATAGACTCCTTGTCGGTATTTTTCCCCTGTATTAATGAAGAAGGCAATGTTGAAAACATTGTCAAAAAAGCAGAAAAGGTTTTAAAAAAGCTTAAGCTAAAGTATGAAATCATTATTGTTGATGACGGCTCAACAGATAAAACCGGTGAGATTGCTGATAATTTATCCAAACAGAATTCTTTAATCAGAGTGATTCATCATCCTAAAAACTTAGGTTACGGAGAAGCTTTAAAGAGCGGTTTTTATAATGCTAAATTTGACACCATTGTTTACACAGACGGAGACAGGCAATTTGATTTTTCAGAAGTGACAAAGTTTTTGGAAAAAATTAAAGAGGCGGATTTGGTAATAGGCTATAGAATTAAAAGAAGGGATCCTTTTATCAGAACTGTTTTTAAGCAAGGTTGGAAGCTGACACTGCTTGCTTTTTTCAGATTAACTTTAAAAGATGTGGATTGCGGTTTTAAGATGGTCAAAAGAAAAGTCTTGGAAGAAATTCCCCATCTTGAGTCTCAAAGAGGAGCAATGATTAACGCCGAAATTGCCATCAAGGCCAAAAAGGGAGGATTTAGAATTGCCGAGGTGGGAGTAAACCACTATCCGCGTCTCTGCGGCAAACCAACCGGGGCCAGTTTGAATGTAATTATCAAATCATACTTGGATTTAGTTAAGCTTTGGTGGGAACTAAAACAACACAAGGGAGCATTTATAGCTATTTTAGGGATATTGCTTTTGGCTTCTTTTTTGCGCTTCTATAAACTGGATGAATATATGATTTTTCTGGGAGATGAGGGCAGGGATGCTGCAATTGTCAAAAATATCTGGGTTGAGAAACACCTGCCGCTAATTGGTCCGCCGACTTCTGTAGGAAATATTTATCTGGGACCGCTTTACTATTACATGATGTTTGTGCCAATGGTACTTACCGGCTTTAACCCTGTATCGGCTGCAGTCATGGTGGCTGTTATTGGAGTAGCAACAGTGGGGTTGATTTATTATTTGGGAAAGACCTGGTTTGGAGCTTGGGCGGGAGTCTTGTCGGCTTTTTTATACGCTTTATCTACTGTAACGATCAACTATAGCCGTTTTTCTTGGAACCCCAATCCCCTGCCTTTTTTTACTTTGATAATTTTCCTGGGGCTATATAAACTTCACCGGGGTGGTAATTTTTTATGGTTTGTTTTAAGCGGAGTCTCTTTGGCTTTTGCTCTGCAGATGCATTATCTGGCCTTAATTTTAATCCCTATTATAACTGCCGTTTGGGTAAATGAAATAATTTTTGGAAAGAATAAAAAAAATGTGATACGGGGAACTGTTTTGGCAATAGCGGCTTTTTTGGTGCTGATGTCTCCCCTGGTTTGGTTTGACCTTCGGCATAACTACTTAAACTACAGAGCAATCACCACTCTTTTGACAGAAGGCGGGGCGCTAAAGGTTAGTTTTGGGGAAAATTTAGCCAGGATTCCTGAAATCTTTACTCAGGATTTAATTGGCAGGTATATAGCAGGAGAAAACTTGTATTTGTCTATTCTAGTTTCTGCTTTGATACTGGCAGCCTTGTTTTTCCCCGGCTGGCCAAGAAGGGTTTTGGGGGTTTGGCTTTTGGCGGGAGTTTTTGGGCTGTCTTTTCTAAAGCAGGATATTTATGATCATTATTTAGGTTTTTTAAACCCCGTGCCGTTTTTGCTCTTTGGTTCTTTAACCCGCCTGGTCCGTATTCCCACATCGGATGCGGGAAGGCGTTTGTCAGTAATTGCTTTGACCGGTTTAGTAGTAAGTTTAACCTTAGTTAATTTGCAAAAAAATCCGCTCAATTTTGCGCCTAATAATCAACTTAAGAAAACTCAGGATATAGCCCGCTTTATAATAGAAAAAAGCGAAGGCAGAGAATTTAATTTTGCCTTAATTTCCAAAAACAATTATGATTTGGCCTATCAGTTTTATCTGGAGGCTTTTGGTCACAAACCCAAGCAAGTGCCTTTTGATAAAACAGGTCAACTGTTGGTGGTTTGTGAAGATGAGGTATGTGATCCTACCCACAATGCCAAGTATGAAATTGCCGGTTTTGGCTGGTCAAGGATTCAATGGATGGAAGCTAGATTTGGAGTAAAAATATATAAACTAATACCAAACCCAAGCGGTAAACCGTAAAGGAAAATTATGGAAATATCAGTGGTGATACCTTCTTATAACGAGCAAAAAAATCTTGGCAAAGGCGTTTTAGACAAAGTAGATAAATTTTTAGACAGGAAAAATCTGGAATATGAAGTGATTATTGTTGATGATGGCTCAACAGATCATTCGGTGGAGTTAATAAAAAACTATATTTCCAAAAACCCCAAATTTAGACTAATTCAAGACCAACATGGAGGTAAAGCCATAGCAGTGATGGATGGGATGATGGCAGCAAGAGGCAAAATTGTTTTATTTACAGACATGGATCAAGCTACTCCGATTGACCAGCTTGATAAATTTTTGCCTGAATTCAAAAACGGTTTTGATATTGTGATCGGCTCAAGACAAGGCAGAAGGGGGGCACCTCTAATCAGAAAACTGTCTGCCTGGGGATTTTCCGTTTTAAGAAACATTATTTTGGGATTGCCCTTTAAAGATAGCCAGTGTGGTTTTAAAGCTTTCAATAAAAAAAGCCTGGAGGTAATTATTCCCAAAATTAAGGGAGAGTGGGGGGTAGTACATTTTAAGGGTGGAGCGGTAAACGCCGGCTTTGATGTGGAAGTTTTATACTTGGCCAAAAAATACGGGTTTAAAATTGCCGAAGTCGGGGTGGAGTGGAATTACGTGGATACGGAAAGAGTGCAAGTTATCAAGGATGCGGCAGCGGCAATTTATGACATGCTTCGGATCAGGTGGAATGATTTAAGCGGGAAGTATTGATGGCAAAACTGTTTGAAAGAAAAAGCTTGCTGATTATTTTACTGCTTACCACCCTTACCCCTTTATTTTTTTATAAACTCGGTCAATCGTCACTGGTAGCATTTGATGAAGCCTGGTATGGCAGTGTGGCCAAGGAAATTATAAAAAGCGGGGACTTGATAAATTTAAAATGGAATGGAAGCTTCTATAGCGACCACCCGCCTGCCGGGTACTGGATGATGGCTCTAAGTTTAAAAATAATGGGGGATAGTAATCTGGCGGTGAGACTTCCCTCAGCTATATTGGGATTTTTAAGCTTAATAGTAATTTATTTTTTAGGTAAAGAGCTTTTTAATAAAACAGTTGGGTTTGCCTCAGCCCTGTCTTTAGCTTCCTCATATTGGTTTTTGTTCAGAGCCAGGTCCGGTAATTTAGATGTGCCTTTAACTTTTTTCTTTTTGCTAACCCTGCTCCTGGCTTTAAAGAGTGTTAAAGATAAAAAGTTTCAACTTCCCTTTTCAATCAGTATGGCTCTGCTTCTTTTAATAAAAACATTGGTGCCTTTTGTTATTATCCCTTCTCTAATAATAATTTTTTGGAAAAAGGTAAAACTTAAAAAGCTAGTTTGGCCTTTGGGGCTGGTAGCAGCAGTATTTCTGGGGTGGGTTTTTTCCCAGCAAATGATTAATTCCAATTTTCTGCCCAGGTTTTTTTCAATTGGTCTTCCCGGGGTCAAGGTGGAAACAGATTACTGGCAAAATTTAAAACTGATGAAAGATTATTTATATTTGGGAATTGGCAGGTGGTTTTGGCCGGGAATAGTTTCTGTCCTCATAGGATTATTCTTAAGACAGAGAAGGTTTTTGATTTTATCTGTCTTTTTCCTTGTTTTCTTTATTCCTTTTATTTTTTCCCAAAAAGGGCAAATTTGGCACCTGATACCCCTTCACCCGATTATGCTTTTATCATTGTTTGGCTTTTTGTCAGTTTTTCTTACAAAAATAATTAAAAATAAGGCAGTTATGACTCTAATTATTTTGGGCCTCTCTTTTTATTTATCTTTAATACAACTCCAAAGATCCTGGGTGGAGTTTATTGATATACCTTCCTTTATTTCCGATGAGGAGATTTTATCCAGAGAGGCGGGAAAATATCCGGGTGATTTTTATATTGACGGAGAGTTTTTACCAAGCGCCTCTTTTTATTCAAATAAAAAAGTAAATCAAATCAGGGCCAATCATTTAATACCCATATTTGAAAGCAAGGAAACCCTCTATCTTATTACTTACCAGTGGAGGTTGGATCAGGCAAAAATAGATAAAAATAGGTATGAGATTTTAAAAGCAGATCGTGATAAAATCCTAATTAGATCACGATAACTGCAAAAATAAATATGGAGCGAGTTCTGTCCCGGCTTACCCGTCGGGATTTTCTTGTAAAGACCGCCTTTTCATTTGGAGGGACTCTGGCTATGCTGGATGTAGCTTTAGGATCCTCCAGCGAACTTCCCCCCAAAAGCAGAGAAGAAGCCATTGCTGATTTTTTGGCAAACCGGACTCCTGCTGTTAGAAACAAAGGTCCCTATACACCCCCTTTGGATCAAATCAGGGTTACTCCGCTTTGTTTATCTCCGGTGGGTTTGGTTAACGCCCACCTTTGGGGGTATGATATACCGGAAAAAATTCACACCTCTTTTGCCGTAGATCCTGATAGGAATAGACTACAAAATCACAGGTTTTGGTTTCCCTCCACCACTAATTCCGCCTCTGAGAAAAAACTCGTCAGGCCTCCTCGAGAGGGTGAAACATATTTAGAGATGATGCAGGAGTTTTTCAATACAGCCACCTGGCTTACCAGTCCGGATGCTTTAGGAAGACAGGCTGAAGCTATAGTGGTTATAGAATTAAATTATAAGCACAGACCGGAGCGGATATGTACTGTTGTAAGAGACTTATATAGCTTTGGCTTTAGACATCAAACATATGGTAATGAGTTTGATCTGCCCTGGGCACATGAGTGGAGAAATAGGCCGGGTTTGCAGGAGGATGCATTGAGAGATGCTAATGCCTGCCGTGCTCAAGAAGCACTTCCCGGTGTGAAGTTTTCCCCGGCGGGTCCTGCCTATTATGATTATCCGGGATTAAGACAGGAAGTTGCACTTATGGGGATTCCGGCTGATCATTTCGATTTTATTACTTTACACCTCTATCCCCCGGTTAATGATATTGAAGCGGTCAGAGATTATAAAAGAGAGACAAAGCCTGTTTTAGGAATTTCTGCCTTGATTGATCAGACTTATCAGGTTATGCAGAGGAATGGTTGGGAGGGAAAAGAGCTGATATTGAGGGAGGTAGGGTTTCCCGGGGCAGACCATCCCCAAACTCAATTTCGTTTAGACCAGCTGGCTGAGTGTCACCTGCCGGCCATGCTGATGCTTGCCATAGGTTCCAAAAAGGTGAGCAAGGTATTTTGGTATAACTTTCACAGCATGGGGCAGGACTATCAATCCCTGGCTTCTTTTAAAGATGGTAAGTGGGTTTTAAAGCCTACCTTTGATGCATGGGAATATAATGCTAGATTATTGGCACAGCTTGAAGATATAACAATACTGAGCTCAAAGGATTATACACTGGTTAAACTGAAACGAACGGACGGAATAGAAGCTGTGGTAGGTTGGGCAAACGGCACAAAGAGGATGATTTTGGAAAGACCTGAAGGGGTAATAGTCACGGATGCTTATGGGATACAAAGGTTTGAAAGCAACTTTATCTTGGAACCATCCCCGGCTTCTCCCATCTTAACCGGTTCGGCAAGGTATATGGTAAGACGGGGTCATTTGGATACCCCTGTACGGATAGCTTAAAATTTGCATAATTCTTACTGAAAGCTTGCTGAGAGGTGATTAGGGAAGTACAATTAAGTAATGGGTTTCCTCATAAAAAGAAAGCTGGAGATTTTTCTTTTCTTAATTATTTTGGCAGCCTATCTGATATTAAGAATTCCTAACTTGACCCTTCAGCCTATTTTTGCTGATGAGGCTATTTATATAAGATGGGCTCAGGTAATGAAAAGCGAGCCAACACTGCGGTTTTTACCCTTATCCGACGGCAAAACCCCTTTATTTATGTGGACAATGATGCCGCTTTTTAAAGTTTTTGAAGACCCTCTTTTTGCCGGCCGGTTTTTATCTGTTTTGTCAGGCCTTATGACCTTAGCCGGAGTTTTTGCTTTGGGCAGTAGATTGGGAGGGAAAAGGACAGGCTTTTGGGCAGCGCTTCTATACACTGTTATTCCCTACACTGTTTTTTTTGACCGGATGGCTTTGGTTGACTCCATGTTGTCGGCTTTTAGCGTATGGGCACTCTTTTTTGCTGTCTGGCTTGCCAAATTTCCCAGGTTGGATCTGGCTTTTATTTTAGGATTTATTTTGGGGGGAGGATGGCTTACCAAAACACCGGCTGTAGTTAACTTGTTTCTAATACCCCTCTCGGCACTGGTTTATAAAAGAGACAGAAGTGATAAAAACAATCTTTTAAAATTATTTCTTTTTTGGGGAGTTTCAATTGGCATAGCTTTAGTAATGTATAACCTTTTAAGATTGGGTCCTAATTTTCACCTGCTTTCTTCAAGAAACACGGATTATGTTTTTTCCCCCATGGAACTTGCAGGAAGACCACTTGATCCTTTTATCCCCCACCTTAGAGATATCTCGGATTGGTTTCCCAGGCTAATAACCTGGCCCGTCATAATAGTTGGGGTGATCGGGTTAATAAAGATAATTAGGGAAAAGAATAGATTGGGTTGGGTAATTTTGCTTTGGGCCCTTGTCCCTTTGCTTTTAAATATGACATTTCTCAGGACTTTTACAGCCAGATACCTGTTTCCCTCTATCCCGTTGTTTTTGGTTATGGCAGGATACGGGGTATACAAAATTTCAAATAAGTTCTCAATGTTTTTTCTTACAATTATTTTGATTGTCCCGTCAATCCTTTTTAATTATCAGCTTTTGACAAATCCCCCTCCCTCCTCTTTACCTTCTGAAGAAAGAAAAGGGTATTTTGAGCAGTGGACTGCAGGTTATGGTTTAAAAGAAATTGCCCGGTTTTTAAAACAAGAGGCTAGCGGAAAATCCATCCTGGTTGGTACAGAGGGCTTTTTTGGAACACTGCCGGACGGACTCTATATTTATCTTGATAAAAGCCATATTGCCATTACCGGAAGTCACGCCACCATTTCCGCTCAAATAAGGATGTCAACCAAAGATCAGACTGTTTATTTTGTGGGCAATAAAAACAACTTGGAAGGTGTGGCCGAAGGGGTCAAAGTGATTATGGAGTTTCCTAAAGCAAAGCCTTTGGAGGGTAAAGGGGATGCCACGGTTTTATATCAAGTACTACCTTAAGATGCTAAAAATTTTTCTTCTGCTTTTGCTTTTAATTTTGCCCACCTTTTATTCTCTGATTCGTCCCGGGTTTTTTCCCATGCAGGATGATTTGCAAGCCTTCAGGGTTCACCAGATGGTTAAATGCCTTTCGGATCTACAAATTCCCTGTAGATGGATTCCCGACATGGGATATCAATATGGCTATCCCCAATTTAATTTTTACCCACCCAGCATTTTTTATCTGGGGGGTTTACTGAATATTTTGGGTATCCAGGTTATTGATACGGTTAAGATTTTATTTATTTTGGGCTTTGTGCTTTCTGCTGTCACCATGTTTGTTTTTTTAAAGGCCATGTTTGGCAGTTGGCCTGCTTTTGTAGGGGCGATGCTTTACAGCTATGCTCCGTATAAAGCTACGGAAGTTTACGTGAGGGGAGCATTATCCGAATTTTGGTCTTTTGTATTTTTCCCCCTGATTTTTTGGTCAATTTTTCAACTGATAAATCAGGGTAAAGTAAAATATTTAATTTGGCTTGCTTTATCAACTGCCTTGCTTTTGACAACTCACAACCTAATGTCTTTTATTTTCCTGCCCCTGTCACTAATTTGGGCTATATCTCAAATTATAATCTGGAAAAAATGGAAAGTTTTTCCAAAAGTATTTTTTGCCTTTTTGCTAGGGTTGGGGGTGGCTTCCTTTTTTACCATACCGGTAATTTTTGAAGGAAAATTTGTCCATCTGGAAACTTTAACAGGAGGGTATTTTGACTGGAGACAGCATTTTGTCAGTGTAAAGCAACTATTTTTATCCAATCATTTTGGGTATGGATCTTCATATTTGGGGGCCAATGATGATTTATCACTATCCACAGGAATAATTCACTGGGCTTTGGGGCTTTTGGCTGTTGTACTGGCTTTGTTTAATCTTAAAAAGATGAAAGAACTATCAGGTTTAATGTTGATGCTGGGTGTTTTGGAGTTAGCAGTACTTTTTTTATTGCATCAAAGGTCAACTTTTATTTGGGAAAATATTCCTGCTTTTTCACTTTTGCAATTTCCCTGGCGGTTTTTATCCGACAGCACTTTTATTCTTTCCGTTTTGGGCGCCTTTGCCATATATAATATAGAAAGTTATGGTAAAAAAGTAAGTTTGGGCTCGGGTATAACTATTATAGTCTTACTGTTTATATTACACGCTCCCATTTTCCAGCCCAAGGCCTGGCTTAATATTTCCGATTCCGATAAGTTTTCCGGGCAGAACTGGGAGAAACAACTTACCATCAGTATTTTTGATTATTTGCCCGTATATGCTAAACTCCCGCCAAATAAAAAAGCCCCTCTGCTGCCCGATACTCTAGACGGACAGGCGGATCTTATTAGTTTTCAAAAGGGAAGTAATTATCAAAAAGGTGAGATAGATGTTAAAAAAACTGCCACCATAAGACTGCCTCTTTTTGATTTTCCGGGGATGGAAGTAAGAGTTGATGGAGGAAAAGTTAATCATTGGTATGACGACTGCCGGGGACAAGAGTATTGTCTGGGTCTGATAACTTTTAATGTGCCGGAAGGCAGGCACAAAATTGAGGCGCGTTTAGAAGACACACCAGTAAGGAAAATAAGTAATATAATAACTGTAGCTTCTGTTTTGATACTTATGGTTATACTTTTCCGAAGTAAAAAAAATGAAAAATTTACTTAAAATTTACTGGCCTGTCCTATTGCTGTTTTATCTTTCGGCATTTATTGTTTGGCCGATTTTTTTACCCGGTTATTTTTCTCACCATGATGATTTGCAGGTAATGAGAATTTTTGAAATGCGGGAGTGCTTTTCGGACTTACAAATTCCCTGCCGGTGGGTTGCCGAAATGGGATATGGGAACGGTTACCCTCTTTTTAACTATTATAATGTTTTTCCTTATTACCTTGGCGGAGTAGTTAGCTTTTTTGTGGGATTTATCGGGGGAGCCAAATCTTTATTTTTAGTTGCTGCCTTCTCAGCTGCTTTTGCCATGTATTTTTTGGTGAAAGAATTGCTGGAAAGTAAATATGCAGCCCTTGCTTCGGCAGTGCTGTATATGTTTGCTCCATACCGGGCGCTTGATATTTACGTACGGGGTGCCATAGCTGAAAGTTTTGCCATAGCAATTATCCCTCTGATTTTATATTTTGGTTTGAAAATTTCAAAAGAATTTAATAATAAAAATTTTTTGGGTCTGGCTTTTTCTCTGACTATTCTTTTAACAAGTCATACTATTTTATCCACCCTTTTTTTACCCGTTATCCTGACTTTTTTTATAATAATTTTTTGGGGTAGGAAAGGACAAATTATTAGGAGGGTATTTTTTTCCCTGGGATTAGGTTTTGGGCTGGCAGCTTTTTTTGTCATACCGGCTTTTTTTGAAAGAAACTTAGTTCAAATAGATAATCTCACGAGACTGGATTTGGATTTTAGGGCTCACTTTGCCACCTTATATCAGTTATTTTTTGACAGAAAGTGGGGGTATGGTGCTTCCTTTCCGGGAGCGGGGGATACCATCTCCTTTCAAATAGGTTGGCCCCACTGGCCGGTGGCAGTACTATCTTTGCCGGCTTTAATTATTTTAAGAAAGATTAACCGGAGATTACTTTTAATTTGCCTCAGCATGTTTGTTTTCTTTGTTTTGTCTGTTTTTATGACCCACGGCAGATCTGCTTTTATTTGGGAAGGTCTGGGGATTTTAAGGTTTGCCCAATTTCCCTGGAGATTTTTGTCTGTTACGATTTTTGCCAATTCTTTATTGGCAGGGTTTTTAATATATAGTTTAAAGGGGGTGTGGGGTAGAGTGGTATTGGGGGTTTTGATTATTGTAACAGTATTTCTAAACTGGAACTACTTTAAGCCGCGGGAGTTTTATTTAAATTTAACCGATAAAGAAAAACTGGGCGGTGAGCTTTATGAAACTCAACAAAAGGCCTCTATCCGAGATTACTTACCTATGGGAGCAGGGGAGCCGATAGAACCGGCTCCGTCGGAACCTATTATCAGAAGCGGGGAAGCAGACATTAAATCTTTTGAAAAAAGATCTAATAACTGGAGGTTAGATTTAATAGTTTCCTCACCATCAAAAATAGAAATACCTGTTTTTGATTTTCCGAACTGGAAAGTTTATGAAAATGGGGAAGCGCTGAAATATTCAAACGATAATTATGTCAAAAGGATTAGTTTGGATTTACCGGTTGGCAGGCATTTAATTTTTGCCCAATTTACCGATACCCCGATTAGAACGGTTGCCAATACCTTAACAGGTCTCACTATGCTAATAGTTTTATATCTAAGCCTTTATGGAAAAAGTAGAAAATTTTTTGAATAAATACTGGTGGTTGGTGATTTTACTTTTATCTATCCCGGCCGGCTGGGCTTTATTTGTTCCTGGATTTTACGGGGCGTCGGATGATTTGCACATTGCCTGGCTTTATGAAATGGATCGTACCCTCAAAATTGGACAAATTCCCCCCAGGTTTGTGCCGGATCTGAGTTTTGGATTCGGTTATCCGCTTTTTAATTTTGTCTTCCCGCTGCCCTTTTATCTGGCTGAAATATTTCATCTTTTGGGTTTGTCACTGGTTGACAGTATCAAGGCGCTATTTTTCCTAAGCATCCCTTCTTCTGCAATTTTTATGTATTTACTGCTTAGACACTTTTGTAAAAGCAGTCTAGTAAATCTGCTTGGGGCAGTGCTTTATATCTATACACCCTACAGAGCTGTCGATATCTATATCAGGGGAGCAATGGGGGAGGTAATAAGTTTCGTTTTTCTGCCGCTTTTAGTTTTATCGGTAATAAAGCTTCGCTTAAAAAGTTTTAAATGGGTCGGGATCGGAGCAGTTGCTCTTGCCTCCCTAGTCTTGTCGCACAATATTACGGCTTTTATGTTCTTTCCGGCAGTTTTGCTCCTTGTTATTTTACAAACTTTTATTTCAGATAATAAAAGAAGTTATCTTTTTAAATCAATTTTAACTGTTTTTTTAGGCTTTCTGATAAGCTCATATTTTTGGCTACCGGCTCTTTGGGAGAGTAGTCTGATGAAATACGATACGGTATTTAATTTTGCCGATCATTTTCCCACTCTAAAGCAACTACTTACCCCTTATTGGGGGTATGGAGCTTCGGTACCCGGGCCATATGATGGAATGTCCTTTTTTCTGGGAAGTGCTAATTTACTTGTTTTAATAATTGGAGTAGCTTATTTTTTCCTAAACTTCAAAAAAATCAGTCCGGAAAAAAAGATTATAGCCTCCTGGGTAGTCTCAGCAGTTTTTATTTCCATATTTTTGATGAATTTTAGATCTACACCCATTTGGGACATTTTGCCTCTGCTTGCCTATTTTCAATTTCCCTGGAGGTTTTTGATACTTACTACATTTCTTATTCCCCTATTTTTTATTCTTTTTGATGAAATCAAATTTAAGAAAATTTTTCTCTTTTTAGTTTTAATTTTAATTATCCCTGCTTTTTTTTATTTTAGACCGGAAGATTTTCTTGGCAGGAAAGACGAGTATTATTTAAATAAGTACATCCCTTTCCCCGCTTTAAGTAGTGAATATTTAAAAACGCAGGAAGAGTATTTAAGATTGCCTAAAGCAACCAAGATGCGTCCAAACCAAATCTTCCCTGCTGTTTATCCTCAAGAAGGAATAAAAAACATAGAAAAACAAAATGATTTAAGCTTAAGCTTTGAAGTAGAAACAGAAAAAACAACAAGGCTTAATGTAAATAAATATAATTTCCCAGGTTGGAGCGCTAGGATTGATAATGTGAGTACACCGGTTATAAGCGGCGAACCGTTTGGTCAAGTAAGTGTTTTGATAGAAAAAGGCAAACACAAAGTACAAGTTTACTATGCAGAAACAGAGTTTAGAAAAATTTTAAACTTTGCCTCTTTGGGTGGATTTTTAGTATCATTAGTACTGGCACTAATTTAAATTATGAGCTTCTTAAAAGGAAAATTAGGTTTGATTATACTGACGGGGGTGCTTATTAGGTTAGTTCTTTCGGCCGCCACCTTTCATTCCGATATTGTACATTTTGATCTGGCCGGGTATGTTTTGGGCAAAGGGCAAATCTTAAATTTTTATGATTACACTTTTACTTTGGATAAAAACGACATCCTTTTACAATTCTATCCGGTAGCTTTATTTAACTACCCCCCTGCCGTATATTTTACTTTGGGACCGATAAATTGGGCTTTAACTTCTTTCACTAATCCTGATTTCCACAGCACTTTTCTGTTTAATACCAAAAGTACTTTCGGAAACCCCCTGCTTTTTCCCCATCTTATGTTGCTTAAGGTATTCTACCTGGTATTTGATTTACTTATTGCCTATTTCCTTTATCGCCTCTTTACCAACAAAAAAGAACAGGTGCGGGCAGTAATTTTTTGGATTTTTAACCCGGTGACTCTTTATTCGACTTATATGATTGGTCAATTTGATATTGTCCCCACATTTTTTGTAGTATTGGTTCTTTATCTGGTTATAAAAGCGGAAAGTGTAAACTTCGAAAAAAGAATTTTTTTCTCTTCAATCCTTTTGGGGATTGGCGGCTCATATAAAATATTTCCTCTTCTACTTTTAATTCCACTGGCTGCCTCTTTAAACGGTTGGATTAAAAGGTTTTTGGTAGTCCTTTTGGGGCTGGCCGTCTATGCTGTCACCATCCTGCCGTTTTTGGCTTCATCCGGATTTAGAACTACGGCGCTTTTGGCAAATCAAACTTTAAAGAGTTTTTACGCCCAAATCTCCATATCGGGAGGAGAAAGCATTATATTGTTTTTAGGATCTGTAATTTTTTTCTACCTTTATCTTTTATATCAAAATTTAAACGGGACATTTTTGTGGCAGAGATTTTTTATATTTCTACTGCTGTTTTTCTCTTTTACTCACTATCATGTCCAGTGGTTTTTATGGTTGACACCATTTTTGATTATTGAATTAATAAGTTCTAATTTTAGACACTTGATTGTGGTAATTTTGATGCTTATCAGTTATATGGGAGGGGCCTTTATTTTTGGGCCCTCGCTTTCGCTTGGACTGTTTTCCCCGCTTTCCCCCCCTCTTAGCTCGATAGAGTTGTGGGGACAGATGGGTTTAAATATTGACTACAATTTTTCAAGAAGTATCTTCCAAACCGTTTTTGTAAGCGCTGCAGCATTTTTTATTTATCGCTACCTCCCGCAGAGAGTAAAACAACCCGAAGATGTCAAAAAATAAATTTTTCTTGATTGGATTACTACTGACTTTAAGTCTGCTATGGCCGCTTTTTGTATCTTCCGATTTTTCCTACCATGATGATGTACAAACAATCAGATTATATGAAATGGGCAAATGTTTTAAAGATAGACAAATTCCCTGTCGGTGGGTACCCGATTTAGGAGGTCTGTACGGTTACCCTCTTTTTAACTATTATGCTCCCCTGCCCTATTATTTTGGAGAGCTATCTTATCTTATTTCAGGAAGTTTGCTTTTCTCCGTTAAGATTATGTTTGCTGTAAGTTTTGTAGGAAGTTTTGTTCTCATGTATCTTTTTGCTTCCAGGTTCTGGGGTACTTTAGGAGGAAGTATCTCAGCTATTTTTTATAGTTTTGCCCCTTATCATGCAGTTGATTTTTACGTGAGGGGAGCAATGGGGGAGATGTGGGCGATGATGTTTTTCCCCGCCATTTTACTCACTGTGACAATGCTATCTGAACACACAAATATTAAAAATGCACTTTTTTTTGCACTGGCCCTGGCAGGTTTAAGCCTTTCCCATAATTTATCAACTATGCTTTTTATTCCCATAATCATGATTTGGATATTTTTCCACTATATCGTAAAGAAAAATATTAAGTTTTTATCTTTTTGTCTGGCAGCATTTTTATTCAGTCTTCTTTTGTCTGCCTTTTACCTGATACCTATGGTAGCAGAGAAGAATTTAGTGCATGTAGACACTACCACAGTAGGCTACTTTTCTTATACAGAACATTTTAAGGGACTTAGGAAATTAGTCCTAGAAAGGTCCTGGGGGTACGGAGCATCGGTCAGAGAAGTACCGGGAGGAGAAAAAGACAAACTTTCTTATCAGATAGGATGGGCTCACCTGACAGGTTTTATTTTAGCTCTGTCTACCCTTACATTTTTCTGGTTTAAGGAAAGGCGTACCGCTTATCTTATACTGCTTTGTTCGGCAATGATTTTACTATCGATTTTTCTGATAAACCCCAGGTCGCAGTTTATCTGGGACTCAATTGAACCCCTTAAATATCTCCAATTCCCTTGGCGGTTTTTAATAATTACTATATTTTTTGTTTCTTTTTTGTCGGGAAGCTTTTTTGCTAAAGAGAGGAGAATTATTACTTGGGGTATTTTAGTTGCTTTGGTGGTAGCACTTAATTTTTTATATTTTAAGCCGGAAAAATTTATAGATATTTCTGAAAAAGAATTATTATCAGGAAAAAATTGGGACAGACAAATCAAAAGATCAATTTATGATTTTTTACCGATTTTTGCAAAAGAGCCGCCGGCTGAATTAGCAAAGGAAAGATTTCAGATCTTAACCGGTGATTCCAAAGTTTATGATTTTGAAGAAGGCTCTAACTGGTTAAAATTTAAAGCCGATACCAATTCCCACACCATTCTCAGACTCTCTCAATATTATTTCCCGGATTGGAAAATATTTATAGATGGAAAGGAAACAAAAGTCGAATATGAAAATAACAGTCTGGGACTAATGACCATAATTTTGGGAAAAGGAAATCACACTATTGAAGGAAGATTATACGATACGCAAATTCGTTTTTTGTCAAACCTTCTGTCTTTTGCTGCCCTGATAATACTTATCTTATTTTTTCTATCAAAACTTAAAAAAATTAGAGAATGGGTTAAGTATTATAGAAAAAGAGTTTATTAATATGGCAGAAAGTGTTGAACAATTGGATCCGACTTCCAATTTAACAGCGGAAGTTGTAAAAAAAAGAGCTCTTCGGGGTGCTGCAATTTTAACCGGCAGAAATATTTTTATTCAGGGGGTTACTTTTTTTGCCACCGTTTTTTTAACAGTTTTTTTAGACCCTTCCGAATACGGAGTATTCTTTTTGATATCTGCAGTAATTAATTTTTTGGCCTATTTTGGAGATATCGGTTTTGCTGCCAGTTTGATCCAAAAAAAAGAGAGTTTAACTCAAACTCAATTAAGAACAGTTTTTACTATCCAGCAGGCATTGGTTTTATTTTTACTGTTAATTGTTTTTATTTTTACCCCTTTGATAAAAAACCTCTATAACCTGAATCAGTCAGCGATATATTTACTTTGGGCACTCGCTTTTTCCCTATTGCTTTCTTCCTTAAAAACCATACCGACAGTTTTAATGGAAAGAAAGCTGGAGTTTAATAAGTGGGTGGTGCCACAAATTGTCGAGACTGTTGTCTTTTATGTAATTGCAGTAGTCTTGGCCTGGCAGGGATGGGGACTTACCAGCTTTACCATAGCCGTTCTTTTCAGGGGAGTTTTCGGATTAACTACGACATATCTTATTCAGCCCTGGTTTCCGGGATTTTCTTTTTCCTTATCCTCCGTGTCCTCCATACTAAATTTTGGTATTCCCTATCAGTTGAATACTTTGCTGGCTATGGTAAAAGATGATGGGATGATTTTAGTTTTGGGAGGTATTTTAGGGCCCTCAGGCATTGGTCTTTTGGGTTGGGCGCAAAAGTGGGCCTATGCGCCGCTGCGGTTTTTTATGGATCAGGTGATTAAAGTAACATTCCCTGCATTTTCCAGGCTGCAAGATCAAAAAAAAGAGTTATCTAGTGCTGTTTCCAAGTCAATTTTCTTTGTTTGCCTTTTTGTTTTCCCCTCCCTTTTAATGTTAAATCTTTTGGCACCGAGTTTAGTGAATATTATTCCCAAATATACCAAATGGAGCCCTGCCTTGATGGCCCTTTCTTTTTTGAGTATAACCTCTGCCCTGGCAGCAGTTACTACCCCGCTTACCAATACCCTAAATGCCATAGGAAAAATTTCCATTACTTTTAGATTGATGGTAATGTGGACAATTATCAGCTGGATTATTATCCCGCCGCTTTCCTATTATGGATTAAACGGGGCAGCTTTTGGTTTTACACTGGTTGGGCTGACATCTTTTATTGCGCTTATTATTATTTCCAAATATGTGAGTATTGATTATGTTCAGAGCACAGGAAAACCATTTATTGCTACTGTGATCATGGGGTTATCAGTATTTATTGTTCGCTCTCTTATCCCAATTTCTATCTTTCAGGTTATCCTAATGATTGGTACCGGTTTAATTTTATACACCCTTTCCGTTTTTATTTTAGAGCCAAAAATAGTTTCTATGATGAAAAAATTAATTGTAAACAAACATGATTAAATT
>CAZKAW010000001.1:0-31051 GCA_964551255.1 uncultured Gammaproteobacteria bacterium | reverse complement strand
ATTAAATTAATTTTCATAAGTTTATTGTTTCTTTTCTTTTTGCTAAATCCTTTGCCTGTTTTAGGAAGCAGTAACTCTTTTGTGACGGTAGTAAATCCTGTCAGGGGTGAAGACTTTTGGGCAAATAACCAAAATATTGAAGATGCTGTTTTTGGGCAGATGGAAATTTTGAAAAAATTTAATATGCCGGCAACCTGGCTTGTCAGGTTTGATGTGTTGAGGCAAGGGGAAGTAGTCAACTTAATTAAAGGAAGTACGGATGAGGCGGGACTGTTTTTAGAAGTTACCCCTGGGTGGACCAAAGAAGCCGGGGTAGAGTATCACCAGTCGCAGTCGTGGCATATGGCCAAAAGCAGCTTGCTTACCGGTTACGAACCCCCCCAGAGAGAAAAGCTAATTGACGCGGCTTTTGAAAATTTTAAAAAAGTTTTTAGCCTTTATCCAAAATCGGTTGGAGCCTGGTGGATAGACAGCTACTCTCTTTCTTACATGCAAAAAAAATATGGCATAACCGGAGTGCTGATTGTGGCAGATCAATACACCACCGATAACTATCAAATTTGGGGACAGTATTTTTCCACCCCTTATTACCCGTCTAAAGTAAATGCGCTACATCCGGCCCAAAGTTTGGAAAATAAGTTGCCCGTAGTAATGTTTCAGTGGGCAGCCAGGGATCCGGTTAATTCTTACGGTAATGGGGTATTTGAAAGTACATTTTCCGTCCAGCCAAATGATTATCTTGACTACCATAATCTGGATACAAATTACTTTTCCTCTTTGGTGGATACTTACACTAAACAGCAATTTAATCAATTTGGGCAACTTACTGTGGGACTGGAAAATTCCTACTCCTGGCAAAAATACGCCGGAGAATATGAAAATCAAATAAAAGTTTTATCCCAGAAAAGCAAGCAAGGACAATTTTCCACTGTAACTATGGAAGATTTCGCCAGCTGGTATAGAAAGACTTTCCCTCAACTGTCACCCGCCCAAATTATTATGGCAGATGATCCCCTGGGAACTTTTAAAAAAACGGTTTGGTTTATGAATCCTTACTATCGGGCCGGGTGGTTTTATAATCAGGATGGCAGTGTATTTCGGGATATTCGCCAATATATAGATGGAGAAGAAGAACTTTGCCATAGAAAAAGCTGTGACGAGGTTAATTTTGCAACCTTTGCTACCCGTGTTTTAGATGAGGTTAGTTTTGGTCACAAATGGGTAATTGATGAAGGTAAAATTGCTCAATTTGATGCCAGCAGGGAAAATTCTAACTTTTTGCTCACTTATACCAATGAGGGAGGAAAACTGAGAAAAATAGAATTTTTGGATAGAGATATAGGGGTGGACGGGAAAATTTCCTCAATAGACGGCGCTATTTTAGATGCTACTAAAGAGAACTTACAAACACAAAAGATAGTTTCAACTTTGCAGCAAGGGTCTTTCCGGTGGTCATTGTTAAGTGTATTTGTCAAAATCATCAAATTTTCTTTGTTTTTATTTCTTGCCTGTATGATTCCCGGCCTGGTGATGACAAATGGAATTGCTAAGAAAATTGCTCTTCCTTTGAAAATATTTTTATCAGGAGTTCTTGGTCTTGTCAGCCTTACTTTAGTATTTTATCTTATTAGTTTAATAAACCTTAGGCAACTAATATTTGCGTATGTTTTTCTGAACATTGTGCTGTTTATTAGATTTAAGCTTTATTTATTCCGGTTTAATTACCAAATTAAAAATTGGTTTAACTTAACTCTAGTAAGCCTTATTTTTGCAGGAGTGTTTTTTCAGATAATTCCCACGTTTAAAAATGGTTTAAATTTTCCGTATGGGTATGGTTTTTGGGGACCAAATACCCACGACGGCATCTGGCATATCAGTTTAATAAACAGTTTGGTAAAATCTGTCCCCCCCGAGAATCCAATTCTGGCTGGAGAAACTTTAAAAAACTATCATTTCTTTTACGATCTTTTAGTTGCTACCACCAATTATTTTACTCAAATTCCTGTTTTAGATTTAGTCTTTAGGTTTTATCCCATTCTATTCTCTTTATTCTTAGGGCTTGGGACTTATTATTTAGTCCAAAAATTATTTGAGGAAAAAATAGGAATTTTCAAAACCAAGCTAGCCTCCCTTTTTAGCATTTTTTTAGTTTATTTTGCCGGAAGTTTTGGCTGGATAGTTTCTTATATAAAGGAAAGAAATCTGGCAGGTGAATCTGCTTTTTGGGCAAATCAGTCAATCTCCTTTAATCTAAATCCGCCCTTTGCAATGTCATTACTAATAATTCTTGCCCTTTTTTACATTTTATCCTTCAAGATAGATAAAAAAGTTATCTTCCTAACCGCTCTTTTAAGCGGTGCTTTAATAGGTTTCAAGGCTTATGGAGCAGTTTTAGCTCTTGCATCGCTGTTCCTTGTGGGTGTAATAAAAAGACAACGATCTTATTTAGTGATATTTATTGGCGGATTATTAGTTGCTGCGATAATCTTTTTAGTTAATTTTAAAGCCACATCAAACTTACTGGTTTTTGCCCCTTTCTGGTTTGTCCATTCAATGATAGATTCACCAGATAGAGTAGGATGGGTTAGATTATCCTTAGCAAGAGAGGTCGGTTTAAAAGAAAATAATTGGTTTAAGTTTCTAGTCGCAGAAGTATTAAGTTTGGGTATATTTATTGCCGGCAACCTGGGGATTAGAATATTTTCCCTGGTTACACTGGTAAAATTTAAAGCAATAGTCAGGGATAGTAATTTTCTTTTTATGTTTGTGTATACCTGTCTTTCTTTATCAATTCCGCTGATTTTTATTCAGTCGGGAAACCCCTGGAATACCATCCAATTTACTTATTATGGTCTTTATATGGCAGCTATTGGTGCGGGTCTAGTACTGTCACATTTATTTTTTAAATTACCCAAAATCCTATCAATCTTAATAATTTTTGCTGGCTTGATACTTGCTCCCATTAACTCAGTAGTTACAGCCACCTACTATTTGGGTTATAATCCCCATGCGTTAGTTGGTCCTAAAGAGCTTCAAGCTCTGGAGTTTTTATCAAAACAACCGGATGGGATAATTTTAACTTATCCGTATGAGGGTAAACTGAAAAAAAAATTAGCCGAGCCCTGGCCATTATATGCTTATGACAGTACGGCTTATGTCGGAGCTCTTTCTAGAAAGAGCAGTTTTCTGGAGGATGAACCGCAAAATCAAATTTTACTGACAGATTATAAAAAAAGGCTGGTAGCTTCAAAAGATTTTTTCTTAAGAGCGGACCCGAATTTTTTAATTGAGAATAAAATTAAATATCTCTATTTGCCAAAGATATTTAATGTTGGCATAAAAGATGCTTTAATAGATAAAATATTTGAAAATGAAGAGGTAGAGATTTTTAAGGTAAATAATTAATGATTGCTCAGCAAATTCTTTTAGGATCTTTATTTTTAATTGCTTCTTTCCTTTGCTTTACTCTACCGGGATTTTATTTTTTAAAAAAAGACACTCATGGTTTGAAAGATAATTTGGATAAATTCGTTATCTATTCTGTTTTCGGGATAGTTGTTTTTACTTTATCCGCTTATGTTCTGGCTGATATTTCTCTGAGATTTTTAATGTATCTATTTCCTCTTTTAGGGCTTTGGACTTTATTTAGATTTCGAAAAAACTTTTTAGATCTAACATTTAAGATAAACAATAAGCTTTTTTTTATTGTGGTTTTGCTGGTTGGCATAGGGGGCCAAGTTGCAGTTAATGCTCCCTCGGGCTTTCCTTATAAAGACGGAATTTATTTTTATAGCTCGCACGGTCATGACGGCGTTTGGCATGTAAGTTTAATGGGGGAAATGCACAAAAACACCTTCCCTTTTCAAAATCCGGAACTGGCGGGTGCCAAATTGCAGAATTACCACTTTTTTGCAGATTTACTTATGTCGGAGTTTTCAAGACTGTTTTATTTTTCCAGTCTGGATATTTATTTTAGATTTATGCCGGTGGTTTTTTCGCTTCTGTTGGGATTATCAGGATTTATTTTCTTAAGAGCATGGAGTAAAAGTGAAACAGCAGGTATATGGGCGATGATAATAACCTACTTTGCGGGGAGTTTTGGTTATCTTTTATATATACCGACTCATAAAAGCTTAGGAGGGGAGGCTATATTTTGGGTTTCCCAAACGCAGTCTGTTTTAGGTAATCCGCCCCATGCGGCAGCTTTTATTATTATTACTGTTTTCCTCTTCACCTTACTTAAATATTTAAATAGTAGGAAATTTTTATATTTTATTCTTTGTGTAATTTTCGGAGGTGCTGTTATCGAGTTTAAGGTATATGCAGGAGTGCTTATATTGGGTGGGTTGTTAATTTTAGGTATTTTCGAGGCCCTTTTTAAAAAAGTATTTGGGACTCTTTTGCTGTTTTTTTCCACTTTAATGTTAGCCCTTGGCATTTACCTTCCAAACAGTGCTAATTCACAAGACTTTTTGATTTGGCAGCCTTGGTGGTATATAAGGACCATGGTAGTGGCATCGGACCGGCTCAACTGGTTGGATTTGGAGCTTAAAAGGCAAACCTATATAGCAGAAAATAATTGGAAGCGCGTTTTTCAAGTTGAGGCAACAGCCTTTTTAATTTTCCTACTGGGAAATTTAGGAATGAGAATTTTAGGTTTTTGGGCCGTTACTTTACAAATTAGACAAAATATATTTAAAAATAGTTTCAATTTATTCTTTCTGGTCATTACCCTGGTATCATTTTTAATTCCGGTACTGTTTCTTCAAAAAGGAGTGGCTTGGAATTCAATTCAGTTTAATCAATATTTTCTATTGTTGTTTGGTTTTCTTGCCGCTATTTCAATACCTAAAATTTTGGAATTGTTTAAAGGAAAGGGTGCAAAAATATTAATATCGGCGGCAATAATTTTGCTTGCAGTACCGACTCAACTGGGGCTACTATGGCAGTTTTACTCAAACAAGCCGCTTTCTAAAATTTCTAATGAGGAGCTTGAAGCATTGGATTTCTTAAAAAAGCAACAAGAAGGTATAGTGCTGGTCGCCCCGTTTAATAGCTATGAAAGGGACAAATATAAAAATCCACCGATACCGATATATGCCTGGTACGATACCGGGTATGTAGCCGCTTTTTCCGGAAAACAAACTCTTATTTCAGATGAAGAACAGGTAAATATAATGGGATATGAGGTAGGTAATTTATTAAAAGAAAGGGAGGAAATTTTTAAAACCTCAGATGAACGTTTAATAAATGAATTTGTTAAAAAATATAATGTTTCTTATATCTATTTGGCTTGGGAACAAAAATTTGCAGCCGGAATTGATAAAATTAGTTTAGACACTATTTTTCAAAACAAAGATGCAAGAGTTTTAAGAGTAAATTATGAATAAGACTAATATAGTGTTAATTTGTATTCTGCTTTTGGGTTTATTATTAAGAATTATAGACATTAATAATAGCCCTCCGGCTTTATATGGTGACGAGTTAACCATTACCTTAGATGCAAACTCACTTTTGCAAACCGGTAGGGATCAGTTGGGTAATACATTTCCCCTGACTTTTAGGATGGGTGCAGGTAGACCCCCGGGGTATGTTTATGGTTCTATTCCCTTTGTGGCAATTTTTGGGCCTTCGGCTTTGGGTGTCAGAATGCTTTCTATTTTGTCCGGCTTGGGAATAATAGTCCTACTCTATTATATAGGGAAGAAATTGTTTTCCTCAAAAATAGGTTTGAGCGTTGCCTTTATAGCCGCTGTTTCACCTTGGGATATCTCTTTGAGCAGAGGAGGGTTTGAAGCGCACCTTGCACTTTTTCTTGTTTTATTGGGTTTATATCTCTTCTTAAAAGCAAAAGAAAAACCTCTTTTTTACCTGTTTTCCGCTTTAAGTTTTGGTTTAACTCTTCATACCTATCCAACTTATAAAGTCAGTTTACTTTTGTTTATTCCACTGCTGATTTGGTTTCAAGGCTTGAAAAATATTTTGGCAGGGGAGGGTAAAAAATATTTTTCGTTTGGAGTAATATTACTAGTTATTTTGGGACTTGTTTCTTTGAGTCAAACTTTTGTAGCTAATTCTGAAATAAGATTTCAGGACATAAATATCTTTTCCCAAAAAGAATTAAAGAGCGATATTGAACAGAAAATAAATTTAGAAAGAAACATTACTGATTTGTCCCAAACAGTTGCAAAATACTTTCACAATAAACCGGTAGAGTATGCAAAAGTATTCGGAGAAAATTATTTGCAGAATTTCTCAATGGATTTTCTTTTTATCCACGGAGATAGAAACCCTAGGCATAATATGGCTACTATAGGCGGGTTGTACACAGTGGAGATAATACTTCTGGGAATTGGTGTTTTAAACCTCTGGCAGATGAAGAAAAAAGTTCTTCTTTTCTTGCTGGTTTGGGTTGCTTTGGCACCCATCCCTACTGCAATTGTGGATTTGCCCCATGGCTTAAGAAGTTCTTTCATGTTGCCACCATTGCTGCTACTTTCCGCTTTGGGACTAACTATACTTTTAAGCAGAAGATATTCCATCACGCTTTCTATAGTTGTTATGCTTTTTGCCATTCAATTTATATTTTTTATTCAAAAATTGTATTTTCTTGCTCCCGGTGAATACGGCAGGTTTTGGTCCTATTCTGCAAAATTGGCATCAGATACTGCCATTCAAAATAAGAACCAATTTGATTATATTATTATTTCCGATAAAATAGATGCTATAGAATATGCTTATCCTGTTTATGCCAGGGTGAATCCGGCGTTGGTTATTTCTCAAAATAACACAAAAAGTAATTTAGGAAGCTATCAAGTAAAAAAATTTGACAATGTTTATCTTGGTAATATTCCCCAAACAGAAACAGATCAATTTATCAGCAATCTGCCCGGGTCTGTACTGTTTATTGGCCCATCAGACATGACGAGTTATCTTAGCAGTTACGAAACCATAAAGGCTAAATATGATTCTGTAAATTTAGTTTTGAAAAAGATCTTAAGATAAATTTTTGTTAAGATTAAAATTATGGTTAAAAAAATATCGGTAGTAATTAATACCTCTAATGAAGAAACAAGCCTTCAAAGAGCTATAAAGTCTGTTAGTTGGGCCTCAGAGATTATAGTTTGTGATATGTACTCCGGAGATAATAGCGTGCAAGTTGCCAAAAAACTGGGTGCCAAGGTAGTTTTTCATAAAAAAGAGAAGTATGTGGAACTTGCCAGAAATTTTGCTATCTCAAAAGCCGGAGGAGATTGGATTTTAATATTAGATCCTGATGAGGAAGTAGGAGAAAAATTAAAAGAAAGACTTGTGAAAATAGCCTCCAAAATGGAGCAAATAAATTATGTCAGGATACCAAGGAAAAATTTGATCTTCGGTCATTGGATGAAGGCATCTTTGTGGTGGCCGGACTATAATATTAGATTTTTCAAAAAAGGCAAAATTAGATGGACCGATAAAATTCACAGGCCGCCTGAAACTACCGGGGGAGGGTTAGATCTTTCAGCGGATGAGGAATTGGCAATAACCCACCACCACTATAAAAGCATAACAGAGTTTTTAGAAAGGATGATGAGGTATACTAAAGTCCAATCAGAGGAGTTAAAAAAAGACGGATATAAATTTGATTGGAAAGATTTAATAAAAAAGCCTTTAGGGGAGTTTTTGGGGAGATTTTTTGCCGGCAAGGGATTTGAAGATGGTTTGCATGGATTAGCTCTTAGTTTACTCCAAGCCTTTTCCCAACTAATAGTCTATCTTCGTATTTGGGAAATGGAAAGATTTGAGCCAAAAACAATGGATCTGGAGGAAATTAAACAATTAAGTCAGCAGGCGGGTAAAGAGGTAGATTACTGGTTTAAATATGGAAATTTATCCAAAAATCCTTTTAAAAGATTTGTACAAAAAATGAAAAACAGATTTTAATTTATGTTAAGCATCATTGTAATTGCCAAAAATGAACAGGAGAGAATCAAAACCTGCTTGGAATCCATAAAAGGAATGGGGGAAATAATTTTTGCAGACAATGGCTCAACGGATTCCACCCTGGATATTGCCAAAAAGTACACCGAAAATATATTAACTTTTAAAGATCAGGATTTTGCTACCCTTCGAAATAAGGCGATGGAAAGAGCAAAAGGGAAGTGGGCTTTGTATATTGATTCGGATGAAAGAATTCTGGTGCCTCTAAAAGAGGAAATCGAAAGAGCAATACAAAGTGATGAATCCGGGGCTTTTGCCATCTCAAGAAAAAATATTATTTTCGGGCAAGAGGTGGATTTTGGTTTGTATAAAAAAGATTGGGTGATAAGACTTCTTAAGAAAGATGCTTTTGAGGGATGGGTAGGGAGGGTGCATGAATACCCAAAATTTAGAGGGAAGCTTGGATACACCAAAAACTCACTTTTGCATCTTACTCACCGGGATATTGACCAAATTGTTTTAAAAAGTCTGGAACTATCAAAAATAGATGCAAAGCTTCGTTTGGAAGCAAATCATCCTCCGATGAATGGGTGGAGATTTATTAGAATACTCATCACAGAACTTTGGTTTCAGGGAATAGTTAGAAAGGGCTTTTTTAATGGAACGGTGGGTGTAATGGACGGGTTATTGCAAGTGTTCTCCTTAATTATAACTTATGTCAGATTATGGCAACTGCAACAACCAAAACCGCTGGACGAAATTTATAACGATATAGATAAGAAATTAGAAGAAAGCAACTTTACTGCATTTAAATGAAAATTGCCATATATTCTCCTTATTTAGATACCTTTGGCGGGGGAGAAAGATACATGATGACTATGGCCCAAATTTTGTCCTCTAAGGCTTCTGTTGATGTGCTTTTAGATAACCACCTTGACAGCTTGGACTTGGATTTTAAACAGATTCTTCAGGAGCGTTTTGACTTGGATCTTTCTACCGTAGAATTTATAAAAGCTCCGCTAGGGAAGAATTCCAGTTTTTTCCAAAGGTGGTTGTTTTTAAAAAAATATGACCTGATGTTTTATCTCACAGATGGAAGTATTTTTTACCCCGGTGCAAAAAGAAATATTTTACACATTCAGACTCCCCTGGTGGGAGAGCCTGCAAAAAGCATCTGGGGGAAAATAAAGCTTAAGACGTGGGATTTAATTATTTATAATTCCAAATTCACCCGGCAGTATTCGCAAAAAAATTGGCCTCTTAAATCCGAAGTTATTTATCCTCCGGTAGACGTGATGGAAATAAAACCCCTTAAAAAGGAGAAGTATATTCTTTCTGTCGGCCGTTTTTTTGGCTATCTGAAAAGTAAAAAACACGATATCCTAATTAAAACATTTGCTAAACTCTACCGCGATAAAAATTTAAAAGATTGGAGCCTACATCTAGTTGGATCTTCCGGTGAAGGTGATATGTCTTATTTGGAAAAGCTTAAAAAATTAGCAAAAAATTTACCAGTACATTTTTATCCAAATTTAGAATATGGGCAATTGAAAAAGCTTTATGGCAAAAGTCTTATTTATTGGCATGCCGCCGGGTATGGAGAAGGGGATCCTACAAAAATGGAACACTTTGGTATATCTACTGTTGAGGCTATGGCAGGGGGATGTGTGCCGATAGTTATAAAAAAGGGAGGACAGCTGGAGATTGTGACAGGTGAAAAATCAGGTTTTCTTTGGGATACTATTGATGAATTGGAAAATCTAACATTAAAGGTTATTAGAAATGACAAATTAAGAGAAGAAAATTCTATGGGGGCGAGTAAAAGAGCACAAAGGTTTTCTAAGAAGAATTTTATTGAAAGAATAAAAGAAATTATATCTGATTAGATGAAAACAATAGTTTATTTGCTGCTTTTTTCCTTGGCGGCATGGTTTTTATTTACTTATAGATTAACTGATGTACCACCGGGCATTAATGGGGATGAAGCATCTCTAGGGCTAAGTACTTATTTTATCTCGAAAACAGGATATGATTTTGAAGGCAGATTCCTACCTCTTTTAACTAAAATTGGGTCCTTACCGGATTGGAAACATCCTATTACGGTTTACACAACAGCCATAATTTTTAAAATATTTGGAGCCTCTCTTTTTACTTTAAGGACGGCAAGTATTATTTTTGTCCTAGTTAGTATTTGGATAATTTATTATCTCTTAAAAGAGTTGATAGACAGTAAGGCGGCTATAGTGGGAATTGTCTTATTTATTGCAACCCCTATAGTTATGATTCAATCCCATCTGGCTCATGAAAATATAGCTCCTATGCCGTTCATCTCTTTTTGGCTGTTAATGGTAGTAAAATACACAAAAAAACAAAATCATAAATTTTTGCTTTTTGCCGGAATATCATTAGGTATAAGTACGTTTACCTATTTTGGAATGAGAATAATTTCTCCTGTACTGCTTATTTTAACCTTACTCTATATTTACTATTTTCACCAAAAAGACAGGATTAAATATCTTGATAGTATAAAATGGTTTATGATAGGACTCATTCCTTTGGTAATTCTTCTTTTAATTGCCAAACTATTTTATCCAGGATCTATTTTAGGATTATACAGGCCTTATAAAATTGAAAGCTACCAAAGCTTTATTTTGCCTTTTATTTCAACATTCGACCCCTCTTTCTTGTATATCAACGGAGATTCAACGCCTTATCATTCTACCGGCAAACATGGAATGCTTCTTTTGGCTACTCTCCCATTATTTATATTTGGGATAGTGAATATTATTTCAAAAAGAAATCCAATAAGGGTGTTTATATTGATTACCTTTTTCCTGATCCCTCTTTTTTTTGGAACGGCTTCTACTGTACATCGGGCAAGCAGGTTATTGGCGCTCGTTCCGCCCTACATAGTTATTGCTGCAATAGGCTTTAATGCTATTGTCTCCCTTAAGGCAAAAATGGTGAAAGGGATACTATTGGTAGTATTTTTTTTATTATTCTCTCTTAATTTTGTAGATTTTCTGTCGGATTATTGGTTTAAGTATGCACATAGAGTTAATCAATCATTTGAAAAACCGGTACATGATGTTTTTAAAAAGGTTGGAGAGATATCGTTGAAAGAAGACCTAAAGGTATTTATTCATGATGATATCACGATCAGGCATAAAACAGCTTATCCTTTTTTTGAGACGGCTTATTTAGGTAATAACTATCAGAAATGGGAAGAAACCAGAATGGTTCCGGAAAGAAGTATAGTTATAGTTACAGACCAAGTTTTTAGCAGGAGTTTAAAGAATATTAAGGGAGCAGAGATTCTGGAACACGGGAATATGGATATCATCCTGGTAATTAATAGGTTGAATGAAGAAATTAAAAATTAACCTTTTTAAGGTATCAGTATTTCTTTTGACTTTGATATTCACCTTTATTTTAAGGGCGCATAATTATGAGAAAACTCCGGTTGCGACGCATTTGGATGAAATGTTATATGCTTGGTCCGGCTTGTATCTTATTGAAACAGGAGTTCCTGTTTCCTGGTCAACACTGGATTATCCAAAAAGAGCAGAAGTTTACAAGGGAGAGATCAATTATAAAGGTGGAGAGCCAAAGACCTCGGTTACCTTATATAAGCCTTGGCTAGATCAACCCCCACTTTTTTCTATGATTGTTGGTTACTTTGCTCATATATATCATGCAAATAGAAACGAATTTATCCCTTCCTCTTACATTAGAATCCCTACCGTAATTTTAGCATCGCTTACTTCTATTATGATCTTTTTAATTGCTAAATATGTAAGTGGCTATTGGTTGGGAATATTGTCAATGTTGATATATGGAACTGTACCAATTATGGTGTTTGGTTCCAGGACCGCACTTCCTGAAAACTTAATTGCTCTTATTTTTACAATTATTGCCTATCTGTTGCTAAAGTTTTATAAAGAGGTCCGCACCGTTTATTTGCTCCCAATTCCAATACTGGTTGCAGTTGCCGGCCTTGCAAAACCGACAGGTTTTTTTCTTTTGCTGCTGGTTGTTTTAATTATTTTCAAAAAATTTTATGAAGCCAGTAAGCTTAAATCAGCAGTTTCATGGATTAGCTATATCGTCCTAGCAACTTTGCCATTTATCGGAGGTTTTATATGGTATGGTCTCCGTTTTGATCCAGAAATATTTTGGAGAATTACTTCTATTCAGTCATTTAGACCAGTTGGATTTAATAGTTTGGGGTGGTTTTTTATCTCCCCTGCTTACAGAACTTCAATACTGACGGATAGCTGGTATATTTTCTGTCTACTTTCTTCAGCATATTTTATCTTTGCTCCAAAGACTGGAATAAAAAAAATGATCAGCTTATTTTTTATATTTTGGGTTAGCGTAGTGATGCTAACAGGAGGAGAAGGAGATTTACTGCCTTGGTATCGTTATCCTGCCTTCCCTTTTTTGGCTATTTTAGGAGCTTGGGGATTGCAACAAATAGTGCAAAGAGTAAATTTGTTTACTGTTTTTTTAGCTGCAGGGTTGCTATTAGGAGCAAGATCGCTTGTAGTAAATGCTTTTCATCCCAATGTAATGCCTTCGGAATATCGGATAATCTTTATTGCTCTTATATTACCTTCAATTCTTTGGTCTATTTTTCAAAAACCGTGGCTTTATAAACTAACAAAAATATTAATGATTTTTACTATTATGGTAGGAATCTATTTTAATGTTCTTTATATCTATAATGAATTTGAAATAACTTGCGAGAGCAAATCTTGTCCAATGGTACCCTCAACCGTTCTGTCTACACTTCACTTTCCTTTTATCTGGAGATGGTTAGTCATCAGATAGCGAGTCCTTGTTGTATGGGTATGTTTAATTGATAATAAATATAGATATGAATAGAAAGACTGGAATATTGCTGGTTACTATAATTTTGCTAGCTTTTCTTCTGAGGTTTTACAGAGTCACCGAAATACCACCTGCTCTAAATTGGGATGAGGTTTCCATTGGATACAATGCCTACTCCATTTTAAAAACCGGTAAAGATGAGTGGGGAAAAACTTTACCTATTCATTTTAAGGCCTACGGAGAGTACAAATTGCCCGCTCAAATATATTTGAGCATTCCCGGGATATATATATTCGGGTTGAATGAGCTTGGGGTCAGGATTACCCCGGTGTTATACGGAACATTAACTGTAGCGATAATGTTCTTTTTAGGGAGGAGACTTTTTCAAAGCAATCTGGTTGGTTTAGCCAGCGCATTTTTTCTGGCAATTTCTCCTTGGCATATCCAACTGACCCGTGCTTCCTTTGAATCCTCACTGGCTGCCTTTTTTGTCACTGCAGGAGTTTGGTTTTTAGTAAAGGGTTTTGTAAACCAAAAGTGGTTAGTTTATTCAATGATCCCCTTTGCCCTATCGGTTTTTACCTATAATTCCGCCAGAATTTTTACACCGTTTTTTTTACTGAGTCTTCTTTTTCTTTATCGGAAAAGGTTTGCAAAATTTAAAAAAATTGTTGCTGTTGCCATCGTGCTTTTTACCCTTTTGCTAATTCCTCTAGCCCCCTATCTTTTGAGTGGTGAAAGAAGCTCACGATATAAACTGGTGAGCATTACAGACGATTCTGGTTTAGTGCTTAGAATTAATGAGAGCAGGGGCAATTCCAGGCTTCCTCAACCTTTCCCACGTCTAGTTCACAATAAAGTAACTTATGTAGCCTATACTTTTACAAAAAATTATCTCTCTCACTTTACCCCTCAATTTTTATTTGTTTCCGGTGCGCCCCATAAACAACATCATGTTCAAAATATAGGAGAACTTTATTATTTTCAGGCACCGCTTTTATTTATCGGTCTTTGGGGATTATTTAAGTTTAGACAAATGTTTAAAGGGTTACTGCTTTCATGGCTTTTGATTGCTTTTATCCCGGTTTCCGTAACCGGGGATAGTATTCCGCATGCCTTAAGGACCCTGATTGCCGTACCTGTTTTTCAGTTAGTTTCAGCCTTTGGTTTATTAAGTTTTATCGGGTGGGTAAAAAGATACTCACCTATAATAAAAACGGTTTTTTGGGAGGCGGTTTTTTTAATAGTAACAGGAAGTATCATCTACTATTTGAATCAATACTACAATATTTATCCAAAACAATACTCCAGAGACTGGCAGTATGGTTATAAGCAAGTGGTGGGGTATATAAAAGATCATCAAAATGAATATGATCTGATAATTTTAAGCAGGCATTATGGAGAACCGCATATGTTTACCCTGTTTTACTTAAATTATAATCCCGCCAAATATCAAAATAATCCAAACCTAAATAGATTTGAAACTAATAATTGGGTTTGGGTGTTAAACTTTGATAAATTCTACTTTCCTGATTTAGGCGATAAAGGTTCGCAGCAAAAAGATATTTTAGAAAAATATAAAGATAAAAGGTTATTATTTATCGGTAAAGAGGGAGATTTTCCCTTGGGAGGAAGGAAACTTAAGGCTGTTAGTTTTCTGGATGGTTCAACTGCTTTTGAAATAGTTGATAATAAATGAAATTCAAATTCTCCCAAACAAGACCTCTAGTATTTTTAATACTATTGCTTTTTCTTTTTACCAGACTATATAAAATTTTGGACATTCCAGCCTCTTTATACTGGGATGAAGCCTCAATCGGTTACAATGCCTACTCAATTTTAAAAACCGGTAAAGATGAGTGGGGAAAAACTTTCCCCCTACACTTTAAGGCCTTTGGTGAATATAAGTTACCAGTGTATATTTATACGGTATCCTTATTTCAGGTCTTTTTGGGCCCCACTGAGTTATCCGTCCGTTTACCCTCTGTTTTGTTTTCTTTGGGAGCTATTTACCTGGTTTATTTACTGACCAATCAATTCTTTAAAGAAAAAAGGGCCGCCCTTTTAGCAGCGTTTTTTTGTTCGATCTCTCCTTGGTTTTTCATATTTAGCCGAACCGGTTACGAGGCAACAGCCGGTCTGTTTTTCTTTTTGCTGGGAATATTTTACTGGTTACTTTTTAAAAAATCACCCTTTTTTTTACTTTTATCATCCTTGGCTTTTGTTCTGAGCATTTACAGTTACAATAGTTTCAGAATTATTACCCCTCTATCTTTGTCCGTATTAGTTATGTACCTTTTTTCAGATAGAGGCAGGAATTTTAAACTAACCTTTAATTTACTTATAGCTTTGTCAATCTTAATTTTAGCAGCGGCTCCAATATTTAGTTTTTTTAGTAAAGGTGAGGAAAAGAGATTTGAAACGGTGGGAATACTGGATAGTCAAAAAACAGATATCGAAATAATGAAAATATTTACAAAAAATTACCTCTCCCATTTTAATCCCCAGTTTTTATTTTTGACAGGAGATAAAAATATTCGAAGCCAACAAGAAAAATTTGGTCAACTGTACCCGGTAGAAGCGCCCCTTTTACTTCTAGGCATTTTTACTCTTTTGAAAATTAAAAGATTGTCTTTATTGTATTTTTTACTTATTTCTTTTATCCCGTCTGCGCTAACTAAGGAATCACCCCATGCCTTAAGAGCCCTTGCAGCAGTTCCTTTTATTGGTATTATTTCAGCAGCAGCTCTTTCCAGATACCGGTTAAAAAAAATTTACAGCGTAGCTATTGCTATTTTTATGATACTTTTCCTTCTCTATTTTTTTAGTTTTATCAAAAATTATAACCTTCAATCCTCAGAAGCTTGGCAATACGGCTATAAGAAAATTTTTGTAAGTTTTGCAAATCAGTTTGATAAATTTGATCATGTTGTTGTTTCCGACAGATTAAACCAACCTTATATATTTGCCTTATTTTACTTAAAGTATGACCCGGGTAAATTTAGACGGGAAGTTTTGTACAATACCTCTATTAGGAAAGCAACCTCATCGGTAAAGAGTTTCAATAAATTTATATTTACCAATATTGATTATTATAATTTGCCCAAAGGAAGAATTCTGATTTTTTCTACCCCCACTGACAAAATGGACGAACTTAAAGCAAAGGAAGTGATATTAAACCATGATAACTCACCCGGCATTTACGTTTATGAATACAAAAACTAAGATAGCCTTAATTGTCATTATATTTATGGCCTCTTTCTTGCGTTTGTATCAGTTGGATAAATTTCCTCCCTCACTTTCCTGGGATGAGGCAGCTAATGGATATAATGCCTGGATCATTGCCAGCTACGGAAGGGATGAATATGGGAAAATGCTACCTTTGTACTTTAAATCATTCGGGGATGATAAACATCCGGTGCATATTTACCTGACAGCGCCTTTAGTAAAGATTTTGGGGTTAAACGAATTTTCAACCAGATTACCGTCAGCGCTTTTTGGAATTTTTAATGTTTTGCTTATTTTTTTCCTTACCGAGATCTTATTTGGAAGTAATTTAATGAGTCTATTCTCTGCTCTTTTTATGGCGATTTCTCCTCAAAGCATTCACTTTTCCAGGTTTAGTCACGAGGCAAATTTCGCGTTATTCTTTTTTATGGCCGGTCTGGTATTATTTTATCTGTTTATTAAAAAGAATTCTTATTTTTTACCTCTTTCAGCCTTAAGTTTTTTATTTAGTTTTTTTTCCTACCATCCTGCAAAATTGTTGGTACCCGCAGCATTAATTTTTCTATTTACCATTTATAAAAGAGAGCTATTGTCGAAAAAAAAAGCATTTACTGTCTGCTTAATTTTAATTCTTCTTTCGGGGATTTTACTTTTTCTAAATCCTCGGCTTTTAGGGGTGGCGAGAATAAATCAGAACTCCTTAAGCAAGGACAAGATAGAGAAAACCCAAGTATTTAAGTTAACAAAAAATGAATTATTAGGCAGGACCAGTTTTTACTTAATGCAGTACTGGTGGCATTTTTCTCCAACCTTTCTTTTTATTTCCGGAGATAAAAATCCCAGATTATCTTCCCAGGGAACAGGTGAGTTTTACTATATAGAAGGTCTTTTTTTAATTTTAGGCCTTTTGTATCTTTTAAGAAACCATTCAAAGTCTACTTTTTTGATTCTTTTTTGGGCTCTTCTGGCACCAATTCCCTCTGCTTTAGCACAAGAAGCTCCTCACGCTGGAAGGGCAATGTTTATGATGGGAAGCTTTAATATAATTTCAGCTTTGGGACTATATAGCTTAATTACTTTCTTTAAGCCACAAAAAGTAAGATGGATAGTAGTGGGAGTAAGCCTTATCATTTTGGGGGTATCGTTATTCCGCTACTTAAATTACTATTTTGGTGAGTATGCCAAAAGGTATGCCATTGAATGGCAATACGGTATGAAGCAAATAGTTGAGTTTACAAAGGAGTATCCGCAGTACCATTCGGTTTATATGACCGATATCCGTTCTCAACCGTACATATTTTTTCTTTATTATCTTCAAACTTCTTTGCCGGAATTTTTATCCACTGCTTACTACAATAAAGAAGAAAGCAAGAGTTATAATACAGTAGCACTCTTTGGCAATAGATATTCTTTCGGAGGATGGAATACGGTGGAAAGTTTACCGATCCCGGGTGTGTTATATATACTGACACCATCTCAGTATGGAGGCCTGAGATATAAAGATAGCTTTAGTGTTAAAAAATTAATAAAATATCCTAATGGTACAGATGCATTCTTTCTGATAAGCTATCCACAATGAAACTTTCAGTAGTGCTGGCTGTCTATAATGAGGGGGACAATTTAGAAAGTTGCCTGGAGTCGGTAAAAGATATAGCTTGGGAAATAGTGTTAGTAGATGGGGGATCAACCGATAAAACTTTGGCTATTGCCAAGAAATTTAATGCAAAAATTATAAGAACTACTAATCCTCAAAATTTTCACATTAATAAAAATATTGCAATTGATGCAGCCAAAGGGGATTGGATATTGCAACTTGATGCAGATGAGGTCGTTTCGGACCTCTTAAAAAGGGAAATAAAAAATGCAATTAAAAAACAGGCTGTAAATGGCTATTGGATTCCAAGAAGAAACTTTTTTCTTAACAGATTTTTAACTAAGGGAGGGCAATATCCCGATTATACTTTAAGGCTTTATAGAAATGGTAAAGGTAGATTACCAGGAAAAGATGTACATGAGCAGGCAATTGTTGAGGGAAAAGTAGAATACTTGAAGAATGACCTGCTTCATATGCGAGATAAAAATTTCAATATCTATAAATTCAGGTTTGATCGTTATACGAGTCTTTTGGCAGCGCAATTAAAAGAACGCGGAGAAAAGATAAATATAATATCATTTACACATTATATGTTGATCAAGCCTGCTTTTTGGTTTATTAAAGCCTATATTAGGCATAGAGGCTATGTAGATGGATTTGCAGGTTTAGTCTTTGCTTTCTTTTCCTCACTGCGGTTTCCTGTTTCGTTCCTTAAATTTTGGAGAAACTATGAAAATAGCAATTAATATAACTCCTTTAAAAACAGGGCATAAAACTAGAGGAATTGGTTATTACACCGAAAACCTCTTATATTATTTAAAAAAGGAGCCAGGGATAGAAGTTTTAGAGTTTACAAAACTTTCTGAACTTAAGGAAGCAGATATAGTTCATTATCCCTGGTTTGATTTTTATTTCCGAACCTTACCGATAATAAAAAGATTTAAAACTATTGTCACAATCCATGATGTAATTCCTCTGATTTTTCCCTCCCATTATCCGCCCGGAATTAAAGGTAAAATAAATTTTGCATTTCAAAGACTGGCTTTGAGAAACGTTAAGAAGATCATCTCGGATTCCCGGGTTTCTAGAAAAGATATTATGAAAAAGCTAAAGTTGGATGAGGATAAAATAATTCCCATACCTTTGGCAGCCGATCCAACTTTTAAACCTTTGGAAGAATCTAAGTTGATGAAGGTAAAACGCAAGTATAAATTACCGGATCAATTCTTATTATATGTGGGAGATGCCAACTGGACCAAAAATTTACCGTTCCTAATAAGGGGTTTTAATAAATTAATCCAAAAGAGGGATTTTATTGACTTTAAACTGGTACTTATAGGAGGAGTATTTTTAAAAAATGTAGAAAATATTGACAACCCGGAATTGGAAAGTCTTAAGATAACGAATAGATTAATTAAACAATTTAAGCTTGGTAATTATATCATAAAGCCCGGTAACTTAGACAAAGAAGAATTAGCAGGATTTTATAATTTGGCAACGGTTTATATACAACCTTCAATTTACGAGGGGTTTGGTTTACCTGTAATTGAAGCTTTCTCGTGTGGAACCCCGGTGATTTGTTCCGATGGGGGAAGCTTACCAGAAGTAGGAGGTGAGGCGGCGATCCTCTTTAATTCTCAAAAACTAGATCAATTTATTACCTTATTAGAAGAAATACTTCTCGATAGATCCCTTCAAAAAAAATTATCTCTTCTGGCATTAAAGCAAGCAGCAAAATTTTCATGGAATAAAGTTATCAGACAAACAGTAGACTTATATCAAAAAACAAAAGATGAGTAAGGTAATTGACCTAAAATCGGATGCTTTCAAAATTCTTTACTTATTTCTTCTATGGAAGATTTTACTGATTGCAACCTTACTTTACGCAATAAAGTTTGTGCCTTTGGGTCACACGGACAGATTTTTAGGAGGAGGCCCTCTTATTTTTCCCCTTGTCCCCGAACTTCTATCTTGGGCTAATTTTGATGGTGAACATTATTTGGCAATTTCAATATTTGGCTATAAAGCTTTAGAGCAAGCTTTTTTTCCTGTTTATCCTTTATTAATTTCTTTTTTTGCAAAGCCTTTCTATTCGAATTCCTTTTTTACCCTTGTTAACTCAACAATCGCAGGCCTTTTAATATCAAATATATCCTTTTTTCTCTCTTTACTGATTTTATATAAATTAATACTTTTGGATTTTTCTAAAAAGACTGCTTTAGTAACGATTATAATGCTTCTAATATTTCCTACCTCTTTTTACTTTGGAGCTTTGTATAATGAGTCTGTATTTTTGCTGGTGTCCTCGAGCGCCTTTTATTTAGCTCGGAAAAAGAGGTGGGTGTTAGGATCAATTTTTGGGATTGTTGCTTCCGCCACCAGAGCTTTTGGAATTTTACTTTTGCCTGTATTTTTAATCGAGGCCTATCTTCAAAAAGAGAAAATGAAAAATTATTTTTGGATTTTCTTAATTCCTCTGGGACTGGTTTTATATATGTATTATCAATATTTGACAATTGGTGACCCACTGGCATTTTATAACTTACAGAGTTTAGTTGGTGAACAGCATCAAAGCGGGGTAGTACTTTTGCCACAAGTATATTTTAGATATATAAAAATATTACTTACTCTTGATATAAAAAATATACTCTATCAAACTATATTACTGGAGTTTCTGGTAGGAATAATATTTTTTTTGCTTCCAATAATAGGATTTTTTAAAAAAGTACGAATATCATATTTATTTTACGGGTTATCTGCATTTTTACTGCCTACGATTCAAGGCAGTTTTTCTTCTCTCCCCAGATATGTAATAGTAATCTTTCCGTCATTTTTGATACTGGCTCTAATATTTTCTAAACAAAGTGCAGTATATAAATTACTCTGGATGATTCTGTTTATAACCGGGCTGTTTATTGAGTCGATGCTATTTTTTAGAGGGTACTGGGTGGCATAAATAAATTATTATGAATACCTATATTATAATTCCAGCTTTTAATGAAGAAAAAAGAATAGGTGAAGTTTTGGAAAATATAAGGAATGTAGGTTTGCCTGTTATTGTTGTTGATGATGGATCTAAAGATTCTACCTCTGAGAAAGCGAAAAAATATGATGTCACAGTAATCAGGCATAAAGTAAATCTCGGTAAAGGTGCGGCCCTAAAAACCGGTTGTGAAGCAGCTATCGCCTTAGGGGCCGACACAATAATTATGATGGATTCCGACGGACAGCACAAAACGGAAGATTTACCAAAATTTGTAGAAAAAATACACAGTGGAAAGTTTGATATTATTTTTGGCTCCAGAAACATGAATCTGGGTGTTCCCTTAATTAGGTTTATGGGCAATAAATTTGCCTCGGTTTTAATATCTTTTCTATTTGGAGTTTATATCTCTGACTTAATTTGTGGTTACAGAGCAATAACTAAAAAGGCCTTTATCAAAATGAAGTTGAGGTCATCTGATTACGGAATTGAGACGGAAATGGTTATAAGAACAGCACAATTAAAATTGAGATATTGCGAGATCCCAATTGAGACAATATACTATGATAAGTTTAAGGGAGTAACTATTTTGGATGCCTTAAGTATCTTAGTAAATGTAATTAAGTGGAGAATTTCTAAATGATTCTAGGTTTACAAGTTATAGCTTTAGTTTTTTCCCTTATAATGATTTATTTTGCTTACTTGCATTATAGAAGAGGGGAAATTAACGGATTTGAGATAGTATTCTGGTGTGCTACATGGTTAGGTGCAATGTTTATGGCTTTGTTTCCTGAAATATTCAGGAAGTTTTCCGCTACTATAGCCATTTCGCGTGCATTTGATTTAGCCATGATAGCAGGCTTTATTCTAGTTGTACCCCTTATTTATATGGTATATATCAGAACAAAAAGAATAGAAAAAAAATTAGAGGAATTAGTTAGAGAAGAAGCGAAAAAAGTATTAAAAAAGTGAGCAAGTCCTTTCTAGTTTTCTGGAATTTTTATCAACGACTTTGAAAAAATCCATCTAGAACTTTTTTTAAGTAATTCAATCTTTTTTCATCGACGAACTGGTTATTACCGATATAAAATCCATTTGTATGAATAAAATCTGCATTGGGAAATTCACGTTCCACGAAAAAAGATTTAAGAAAAGGCTGCCTAAGTAAATTTCCAGCTATTATTGGTCTTGATTCTATTGCTTTTACAGTTAAATATTTTTGCAAATCCTCCTTATCTTTTTTGTACTTAAGCAGAAAGGGTAAGACAAAAGACGAGACACCATTTCTATATGGAATGATGAGAAAGTTACGATACGACGACAAGATGTTTGTAAATTTCTTATAATTATTATTTCTGATAGCAATATAGCGGTCGAGGTGTTTTAATTGAGTTAGTCCCAAGACCGCACTAAGCTCTGTATTCCTAACATTGAAACCAGTAGATAAAAATAGAAATCTAAAGTCAATATCTTTATACCTCCTTTTGTAGTAAGGATGATATTTTTTAGGTAGTTCTCGTGCCAACCCATGAGATCTTTTTAAGAGAGCTAGTTTATAGATTTCCTCCTCATTTGTACAGATCATGCCACCCTCAACAGTCGAGATATGGTGTCCCCAATAAAAACTAAATGAACTACAGATCCCAAAATTCCCTATCTTCTTCCCGCTTATCGTTGCTCCATGAGATTCGCAGCAATCCTCAATAAGCAGAATTTCTTTTTTGCCAATAATTTTTTTTACTTTTTCTATATCTGCTGGAAATCCTAAAAGATGTGTGAGAAAAATAGCACGAGTTTTTGAGGAGATTTTTTTCTCAAGAGCTGTATAATCAAAGGCAAGATCTCGAAGATTAATATCTACAAAAACCGGTTTTAAGCCAAACTGCAAGACACCAGAAATGTCGGTTGGCCAGGTTACTACCGGCACAATGATTTCGTCTCCGCTTTGCCACCTATAAGTTTCCTTAAGCAGATCTAAGATTATAAGGTTAGCAGAGCTTCCAGAGTTTACAAACACGCTATATTTACACCCTTGCCACTTCGACCAGGCGTTCTCAAACCTTCTAACCTCCGTAAATTGAGTATATCTTTTGGTAGTCTTAAGGAAATTTATCAAGATATCAATTTGGGGAGGATCAATAATATTTTCTTGTAGTTTCCAAATATTTTTTTTCTTTTTCATTTTTTATATTAGTCTTGTAATGAACGTATAACAGAATTGGCAATTTTTTGAGCTGAAATGCCGTGTTTTTCTCTCAAATACTGCTGACTGCCAATTTCGTGAAGGTATACATCACAGACTCCAAGCCTTTTAAATCTAATTTTTTTTCTGGCTTCTTCACTTATGATTTCGGCAACTGCACTTCCTAATCCACCAATTATACTATGTTCCTCAACAGTAAACATTGCATCGAAGTTGTTTACCAAATCAACAACTAAGTCTTTATCAATAGGTTTAATTGTATGCATGTTAATGAGAGCAAAATCCAGACCTTTTTTTGCCAATAATTCTATTGTTTGTTCACATTCGGTGAGTATTGTGCCGGTTGTGATTATTGCGCCATGTTTTCCGGTCTTTACTTGAAAACCTTTTCCAAATACGACCGAATAGTTCTTTAGTGGAATGGGCTCTTTTCCTTTACCGATTCTCATATAAGTTGGGCCACTCATTTTTATGATCTGTTTGGTAAGTTGTTCTGTTTCCAGTGGATTGGCCGGGCAGACAATCTTCATATTTGGTAAGACTCTCATAACAGCGATATCCTCAATAGAGCAATGAGTGTTAGCATATGGTCCATAGCTAAATCCTCCTCCTACTCCAATAATGTTGACATCCACATTTTGATAACAAACATCATTTTTAACTTGTTCAAAACAACGCATTGTAACAAAAGGTGAAATTGAGTAGACGAAAACCTTCATTCCGGAAAGCGCCAAACCAGCTGCTAAACCTATCATATTTTGTTCTGCTATGCCGGCATTCATATACTGGTTGGGAATATTTTTCTTAAATTCTTCTTCATACGCATGACCTAAATCTCCGGTCAAGAAATAAATTTTCTTATTTCTAAGAGCCGCGTCATAAATATTTTTTACAACTGTAAATCTCATAACAAAGTTAGAGCTTGCCCGTAATGAAAATTAAGATAGTTCCTTAAGTGCTAATTTATATTCTTCTTCATTGGGAGCCCTGCCGTGCCATTCAACTTGATTCTCCATAAATGAGATACCTTTACCCTTTGTTGTGTTGGCAATAATTACTAAGGGTTTGCTAATAATTTGCGGTTTTAGGGCTTTATGTATGGCATACATATCATGGCCGTCAACGGTTTTCACATCCCAGCCAAAGCCTTTGAATTTATTTTCAAAAGGTAATGAATTTAAAATATCGCTACCCCGTCCCATAATTTGCAGATTATTATTGTCAAGTATGCATATAAGGTTGTTAATTTTATGATGCCCCGCAAAATTTATTCCTTCCCAGATGGAACCTTCTTCGCATTCCCCATCACCGATTAAAACATAAACTCTTGGTATAGGATTCTCATATCTTAAGGAGAGTGACATTCCTATCCCGATTGACAGGCCGTGGCCTAAGGAACCGGAAGTAGCCTCAATTCCCGAGAGTGAGTCTAAGGTGACATGACCGGCAAGTTTAGATCCGTCCCGGAAATAAGTCCTAAGAAGCGATTTTGGGAAAAAGCCGCGTGCTGCCAGAACGGCATAGAGAGCTGCAGCTGCATGGCCTTTGCTCATTATAAATCTATCTCGCGATTTTAGAAAGGTTTTTTCGGGATTAATACGAAGAATCTTAAAGTAGAGCGTTAATAAAATATCTATTATGCAGAGGCTGCAGCCGAGATGACCGCTTTTTGATTGATACACCATCTCTAATACTTGTCTCCGGATTTCTTTCGAAAGTTTTTTGAGCTCTTTTAGTTCCATTGTCTTAAATTGCTAAACCATTCTGAAGTTATTTCTAAACCTTTATCTAAAGAGATAAAATTCTTTTTTTTAAATTCAAAAAGATAGCGATTATTATCTAATGTTAATATTTGTGGTGTACCACTAACTACTCTTTCATTAAAATTATAATTAAATTTTGCCTGGTTTATCTGAGCTATCAATTTTGCTAAGTTCTTAATTGTTATTGTATCCTTGCCACACGCATTATAGACAATTTCACTTCCATTAAGCATCATATTTAAAAGTATTTCAATCATATCAGTAATAAAACAAAACGTTCGTTTTGCCAAACCTTCATCCATTATAGTAATTTCTTTTTTTTCTTTTGCTTTTTTTATAAATTCTGAGATAACCCGCTTATCATCATATTTTACTCCTGGGCCATAAGCAATAAGCACTCGAGCTATTTTAATCTTGATTTTTTTACTAAAAAGATAACAAATCGTTTCTGCAAGACGTTTTGATTCGGCATAAATTGCTCGGTCTGAAAGAGTATTTACATTGCCGAAATATGTTTCTTTTGTTGGGATATGAGTTTTATTAACTTCTCCATATATCTCTGCCGAGCTTAAGAAAAGAAAAGTTGCTTGATTGCTTTTGGCTTGTTCAAGAAGATTAAACAGGACGTCTATATTTAGACTAATGGTTTCTCTCGGATATTCTAAAAATTTTTTAGGTTGGGCATAAGTTGCGCAATGAATAAGATACTGAAACTTCAGATTCCTTGATAAATTATTTTGTGTAAGATCCCATTGTATATAATTGATTTTTGCCGATTGTGGCATCCAATTTTCAAGTTTAGATCGATGAATTGCTATGATTTTTAGATTCAATACCTCCTTTTCATTTAAAAAATTCAAGAAAGCTACAAGATTTGAGCCTATCAATCCGCTTGCTCCGGTTATGAGAATGGTTTTATCTTTCAATTTTGCAAAATTATTAACGCTAATGGTAGAATAATATTGCTGAATAGATTCTTGTAAAGTCTTCATGTCTTCGGATTATTCTACTTAATTTTTTATTGCGAAGCAACAAGCTTGTCTTGTTGCGTAGTAACAATCATATTGTGAGATCTCCTGCAAAAATGTATACTATGGTAAACTTTAAAAATGGCAAACGACTTACCTAAAATTTCTATTGTAATGCCCTGCCTCGATTCGGTTGACTGGATTGAAAGATCAATAAGATCGGTTATTGAACAGGATTATAAAAATTTCGAACTCTTTATAAAAGATGGAGGTTCCAGTGACGGTACCTTAGAAATAATCAGACATTATGCTAAAAAATATCCGCGTTTTATTAGATGGATTTCTGAGAGAGACAGAGGGCAGGCAGACGCACTTAATATAGGTATGAAAAAAGTAAAAGGAGATATTTTAACTCATTTAAACGCAGATGACGTCTATAAAAAAAACGCATTAAGGAAAATTTCCGAATATTTTATGAAAAATCCTAATGTGATGTGGGCTTATGGTAAGGCGGATATTATAGACGCAAATGATAAAGAGATAAGAAGGTGGATTACTATTTACAAAAATTTCTGGCTAAGAAATTATTCCTACACCACTCTTTTAATATTAAACTATATATCCCAAATGGCCTGTTTTTGGCGGGTAAAAGCAGCTAAAGAGGTAGGAGAATTTGATACCAATCAGTATTTAGTCATAGATTATGACTACTGGTTAAGGTTAGGTAAAAAGTATAAGGCAGGAGTTATCAATCATTACCTTGCGAGTTTCAGAATAACTTATTCAAATAAAAGCTCCTTAGCTTTTGTTAGACAATTTCGAGACGAATTTAATGTTGCCAAAAGGTTTACCAATAGTAAGTTAATTCTTTTTTTACATCTTTTACACTATAATTTAATAATTTTTATATATTCCATTTTAAAAATTGTTAGGAACCTCACCTCTAGAGATTATAATATTCGTACTAATCAATAAGGAGGGATCATGAAAGATAACAAAACAGGTTTGTTACACAATAAATTCTCTTTAAAAGATAAAAAAATCTTAGTAACTGGAGGGGCTGGTTTCTTGGGTAAGATTGTAGTAGATAAGATTCTTAAGAAGAATCCAAAAAAAGTTTTTGTACCCAGATCTAAAGAATATGATTTAAGAAATCAGAAAGCTTGTGAAGAAGTTGTTCAGAGAATGGATTTGGTAATCCATTTGGCTGCAAACGCCGGTGGCATTGGTTATAATCGGACGAATCCGGGGATGCTCTGTTATGACAACCTAATAATGGGAGTCAATATTATAGAGGCGGCAAGACGGGCAGGAGTACAAAAGTTTGTAGGATTAGGTACTATCTGCTTGTATCCCAAATTTACGCCAGTTCCTTTTAAAGAAGAGGACATATGGAAAGGTTACCCCGAGGAGACGAATGCCCCCTATGGTCTGGCAAAAAAAATGCTTTTGGTTCTATCCCAATCCTACAGGCAGCAGTATGGATTTAATGCTATCTATTTAATGCCTGTTAACATGTATGGCCCCGGTGATAATTTTGACCCCGAATCATCACATGTTATTCCTGCCCTAATTAAAAAATTTGTGGATGCAAAGATCAGAAACGATAAATTTGTAGTTGTCTGGGGATCTGGTAACCCTACAAGAGAATTTCTGTATGTTGAGGACTCAGCCCAAGCCATAGTTCTGGCAACAGAAGGATACAATAAACCTGATCCAATTAACATAGGATCCTCTTTTGAGATTTCAATTAAAGATTTGGCCAATCTGATTAGGGAGATTGTGGAATTTGAAGGTACGATTGTTTGGGATAAGACTAAACCCGATGGCCAGCCAAGAAGGAAATTAGACACCTCAAAAGCGGAAAAGGAGTTTGGATTTAGGTCTGAAACAAACTTTAAAGAAGGTTTGAGAAAAACAATCAAATGGTACTATGATAACTACAATAATTAAGTGAATGAAAGGTTTAAATTTCCATCTGCTGGTTAAAATCTTACTCTACTGGTACATATTTATATTTATTTCAACAGAAACATTATCCTATTTTAGAATTTTAGATAGAGTTAATGTTCTACTGGCTGAAATTTTTTTCTGGATATTTGTTTTCTTTTCCAATAAGCAAGAGATCGTAAAAAATATAGGAAGTATAAGCCTTTGTTCTAATAGTGTAGTGCTGATTATACTTTTTTCACTAACTTTTATTCAGGGTTTTGGGAGTGCACCGAATTCAGCAGATAGTATGGTTTATCATCTTCCAAGGGTGATGTATTGGATTCAAGAAAAAACTCTTTTTCAAGACGTAATCCGTAATGTTCATGATTATATGCCGCCGTTTGGCCACTATATTTTGCTTCACTTGTACTTGATTTTTGACAGTGACAGATTCCTATTTTTTTCTCAATGGATTGGGTATGTAGTTACGGTAATTACTAGTGGAGTAATAGCGCGACAAATAGGAGCAAATAAACAAATCAGTAGCTTAACTTCTATTTTGGTTGCAACCATCCCGATAGCCATTTTGCAAGCTACCAATACTACGGTAGATATGGTGGTTACGGTTTTGGTAGTTATGTCAACATATTTAGCTTTAAGCTTAAATATGCAAAGAATATTTTCTTATATACTACTTGGTTTTAGTTTAGGACTGGGGATATTAACCAAGCAGACGTTTTTAATATACCTACCGATTCCTATCGGGATTATTCTTATCAAGTTTATAAATAACAAAAAACAAACACCTCAATCTAATAAGATTGTAGCCTCGTTACTGATTGGTTTTTTAATCATTGTTTTGATCCAAGTTAGATTTATTTCTCAGAACTTTTCTATCTATGGGCATGTCGCAGGTTCAAAAGACGACTACTTTGGACAATCAACCCAAATTACTGTTCCTGGCATTTTTTCTAATTTAATAAAAAATACCATGCTGAATATTCCTTTCCCCTTTTTTGCTAAAGAAGCAGAAAATGTAATTTTATTTATCCACAGACTTATAGGAATAAGTATAAATAATTGCTCTACAACATTCTGTGATGAGGATTTTAGATTTAGAATTATACGGGCAATATATCCTCAAGAGGATATAGCGTCAAATAGTTTTCATCTCTTATTAATCATTGTAACTGGTTTCATGTTATTAGGGAGAACTCTCAAAGGTAAAGCAAATAATCAGGGGATTGCCCTTTACAGTTTAGCAATTTTATCTTACACTTTATTTTCCACTTTAGTTAAATGGCAGCCCTTTCATTCACGGTTGCAGATGCCATTTTTTGTTATGGCTACAATTCCTTCGGTGATGGTATTGACTAGATTTAAAAAAGGTGTGCTTTTTGTTAATATTATCAAGTTTTTATCAGTCCCTCTTGCTCTTTTGCTGATTTTTTTTAATGTCTTGCGACCGTATGTTTCGTATAATCTTTTTTATGACTTCGTTAAATCTTATGCCCTAAATTTCCGAGGGATACCAGGAACTTTTAAGGGGATTCCTGAATCTTTCTTTAGCAAGCCACGAACTCAACAATATTTCAATTCCCGCCCATATTATTACAAACCTTATATAGATGTAATGAATGCTCTAGCTAAAGAAAACAATAACGCTTCAATGGTTTTTGATCTACCATACGGGTTTGAATATCCCCTTTGGTATCTATTAAGAGAATATGATTTGGACCACAGAGTTATACCGAAATTGCAAAAAACAGATAATACAATTATAGTATCAACCCAAGAAAAACCGGACAAGCAATTAGGATACGATACGCAGTGTTTTAAAACCGATGTTGAAATACAATATAGTTATGTTTGCATCCTAAAACCGGACTACTGGAGGATATACTGACTCCAAAAATTACGGTTATATTTTGACCAGGCATGGCAGCCGAAAGGCAGTTGGTAATTATTTAACTTAAAGCACCTTTTAGGAAATCTTTCAAAAGAAAACCTAAGTGCTACACCAAAGGGTGCAACTCTAAACCTGGGATAATATTTGACTGCTTCAAATGACCAGAAACCATCTTCGTTAAATGGATAATCTTTAGGTGGGGCATTAAGCCAGTTTTTATGTGATTGATTCATCAATACTGCCTTGATAAACCATAATCTTCTGATATATAATTTATTAGAGGTTCTGGATGCAAGTTTTTCAGCTATATTTATTACCTTAATAAAACTGGTTACTTTTCTTAAAGAAAAGCCACCGTTTGCCCCTGTAATATTTTCACCCTTATTATAAGATAAATGGCCAATTACTGAATTAAAAAGCGGCGCTCCAATATAGTCATAGCCTTGATTGCACCATTTATGTAATTGGTCAGAAAAAACGAGAGCATCCATTTGGTAAATCAGAATATATTCATAATTTAGGAATTGTTCATAAAATAATTTACTGGTAAGCAGCTCGGAGTATTTCTCCACAGAATCAAAGTATTCGTTAGGAAATTTTATTAATTGAATTTTAGGAATTTTAAGAGATACTGTTTTCATGTTGTAAGGCAATATTAAAAATTTATCGTAATTTTTTAGGAATTTATTGAGATGGTTTATGGAAACCTGCTCATCTTTGGAAAGATCCACTTTATAATAAGGAATGACTATTGCAATTTTTTTAATTTTTTTTCTCATTTCTTTTAAAAATTTCTTCAGTATCTTTAATTATTATCATTAATTCCTTTTTATTTTTGGTACTATTTGTTCCGCAATAGTAATTTAGTAGAGCGCGCTGTTTAGGGGTTATTTTAAATTGAACCTTGGAGAACTCTTTTATTATTTGGTTATAAGGCTCGGATTTCCAGTAATCAGTTACAACTTTTTTAAGATATCCCTGACCGCTCATTCTCGGTTGTTGGTAGAAAATTATATGGGGCTTATTCATATATACGGAATAACTCAAGGGTGAGCTGGCGTCATTAGAGATGGTTAAATCTGAATTATGTATAATACTTTTTAACCTCGGAAGAAATGAGGGATCTAGGATATGTCCGGCGGTAACGCACTCCCAGCCCAGATTTTGATAATATTTATTCTTTCCCAATAAAATATCTTTCCAATACATACACACCCTAACGGTTTTAAAATCTTTTGCTATTTCCGCAATTTTTTTGTAAGACCAGTCCACATTATAATAAGTTGTTAATCCGATTAGCGAATGGGCTGGAAAGAAGAGCAGTGTTTTACCTAGTCTTCTCCTCTCTTTTTTTAACTGTTCTTTGCTAAGATAATGAGGAGCATAATAGATAAGTGGCCCAATTGCATAAGCTATTCGGCCAAGTTTTTTAAAGACTTTAATTCGATACTTACTGTATGTAATAAATGCTGGAAGACTTGACTCAAGTTCTATTTTAGCAACCTGCTCAGATAGATATAATCCATGTTCTATATTAAACTTAAATTGATAAGTTTCCGGCAATCCTAAGAATTTCTTAAGTATTTTTGCATGGCTATACCAATCATTAACTGGTTGAAGTTCATTAGTAAATGGTGCAAACATGTTAATATGTTTTGAGAGGGGTATGATATCGGTTAAAGATAGTTTCGACCTTTTTTCTATCTCCCGATCAT